>JBHLRA010000061.1:7430-14230 GCA_048883045.1 Candidatus Thorarchaeota archaeon
CTATTTACTAAAAATCAAACTGTTTTAAACGCTATAAAATTATGTGCTAATCATTTAGCAGATAAATCTTATTTCGATGCATATGAATTAGAGAAAATAGGATCATCCTGGTATCAATTTGAAGATAAAACTCAATATATTATGGATTTTAGAAAAAAATTTGAATAAAAAATTAGAGATGATACAATATGTCATCAGAAAATACAGAGTTTGGAAAATTTATTGAATTTTCTGTTAAAAAAAAGTTTGGAATTATAAAGTTGAACAGAATCCATAGAGGAAATGCTATTACTACTGAGATGGCGAAGGATCTTAAAAATGCTTTAGAATTTTGCCAAAATTCAGCGAAAATTAGAGGAATTATTTTAACTGGAAATGGGACGTCATTTACTACTGGAATGGATATTGATGAGATAGACGGAAGTAATCATGAAATAGTAAAAGAATATGAAAATACCGCTGCATCTATCCAGGATATGATCTATTATGGAAAACCTACTATCTGTGCTATTAATGGTAAAGCAATGGGTGATGGTGTAGCTTATACTTTATGCTCTGATTATAGGATTGCTGTTAAAAATTGCTATTTTAGGATGCCAGAGATAAATATAGGAGTTTTTCCAGGCACTGGTATTATTGTACTGATGTCGAGGGTCATTGGAATTCCTTGGACGAAGAGAATTTTAATGTTTGCAGAGAAAGTGAACGCTGAAAAAGCATTAGAAATAGACTTAGTTGACCATCTGGTAGAGAATCAAGAAGAGCTAATGAGAGTCGCGTTGGATAAAGCAAAATATCTTTTTACTAAAAATCAAACTGTATTAAATGCAATTAAACTATGTAGCAATCATCTAGCTGACAAATCTTATAATGAAGCTTATGAGTTAGAAAAAATTGGCTCAGCTTGGTACGAGTATGAGGATAAAGAGAAATATATTAATGAATTCAGACAGAAATTTTATTAATAGATCCTCTGTCCCTCAATTTCATATTTTTCATTATTTTTTTTATTCGAAATATTCCAAATCTAAATTTGAAATTGCATAACATTAAAATCTAAACTTAGTTTATAAGAATTAGTTATCTATAGATAATTAACCTAAGATAAACTGTAATAAGGAAAACAAAAGAATTTAACTATAAAAAAAAGAATAAGTTAAAATTACTAGCGAAAAGGTGATATAATTTGGCCAAAAAAGAAGATGATTCAAAAGTTTTTATTGGTAGAAAGAAATCAATGAGTTATGTGATGGCAGCCATGGTTGTGTTAAATGAGAAACCAGTAAGACTATTAGCTCGAGGCCGTTCTATTTCTCGAGCGGTAGATGTAGCTGAAATTTTGATAAATAAATTTGTTTCAGGAAGTAAATATGGAGAAATTCTGATTGGAACTGAAACAATTACTAACACCGATGGCACAAATAGTAATGTTTCATCAATTGAAATTGAAATTCTGCCGCCTAAAAAGTAAAGAATTCTAAATTAATACAGGAGAAAATCAGGAGACTTTCTCGCTTCTTTTTTTTAATTTTATTATTTCAATATTATATGTCTCTTATATTTGTTCAAACTTATATTCGTCAACATCAATTATTGGACGATACCCAATTTTTTGATATATACTATTGGAAGTTGGGTTGCTCAAATCTGTAAAAAGGAAACAAAACTTATTTCCTTCTTCCAGCAAACGTTCACTTAACTTTGCTACACATTCAGTAGCATATCCTTTTCTTCTTAAATTAGGTGGAGTATAAACATTATTAACGGCAATACCATTAGGAGAATTTCCTGCCTTACGAGCCATTGAAACGGGCTTTCCCTTATCAATTAATAGAAATATTCTTCCTTCATTCATATCAATTCTAAGTCTTTTTAATGATCTTTCTATCATTTGGGAATTTGTTTCATTGAGAGCCTCCAACATGAACTCCCGTGTCCATTGAAGTACAATTTTTTCATGCTTTTTTGTTGCTTTAATAAATGCATGTTCTCCTAATGTTTCTTCTGCTACAATCTCTAATTTATAAACTCTTTCATTTCTTATTATCTCAGATTTTAAATTTTTTCTTTCACACCACAAATTGACAAAAATGTTGACTCCTTCTTTAAATCCGAGAATTCCGGATAATTCTGCACCTTGTTTAACTAAGGCTTCAACTAGAATTTTAATTGTATCTAATTCCTTAGTATAAGATAAAAGCTGATTATAAGGGGGTGTTCTTATCGAAATAAGTTTAATTTCATCTTCTCTTACAATTGCGCATAAAATTGGATTCTCTGAACCATACCTATGAAAATCTTCTTTTAGATAATTGAGAATCGCTAATAAAATACCATTTGCGACTTCGCATCTAAGCAGGAATGGATAAGCTAGATCATAAAACGTATTTATGTCTTTAAAAAATTTTGCTTCCATATTCATTTATGAAGTAAATCTGTTTAAAAAGTTATTTTGTGTATTTTTAGTTCATTATTTATACAATACTGGATTTTTAACTTAATTTATTGAATCTAATTAGAATATTAGGAAAAATATAAATAATTTTTAGTAATCATTACACAAATGAAAACAAGAAATTCTATACTATTGTTTTTTACAATTTTTTTGGCAAGTTTTTCAGTGAATTTTTATAAAGTTGATATTAACAGACAAACATATGACGTAGGATCTATGTCAATTGCCATTTCAACAACAAATAAGACTGTTGAATATTTAATCATTACAACTGAAAGTTTTAAATCAATTCTTGAACCCTTAGCTGAATGGAAAACACAGAAAGGAGTAATTTCAAACATTGAAGTTATTGGAGATATTGAAATACAATATTCAGGAGGAGATTTGCCTGAAAAAATTAAAAATTGTATATTAGATTACAATTCTAATAACAATACTCAATGGGTTCTTCTAGCTGGAGATCACAATCATGTCCCAACTAAATATATAACATGTGATGATGGATTTCCTCCTGATGGTGATGTTGTTTGTTGTGATTCTTATTATGGAGACATCGATAACGATTGGACTCAAGAAAATTTCGATTATGAAGCTGAAATTTATATTGGACGTTTAACTGCTAATAATAAGGCTGAAATGATTAAATTGGTTCGACGAATACTAGATTACGAGAAAACCCCACCTGTTGGAGCATGGATGTCCCATGCGATGTTTGCTGGTGCTATTCTGCAATTTGATTTGGATTGGAATTATGATAATCTTTTAGATTATGGAGAATGTGATTCAAATCGATTTAATCATTATGTAAACGAAACTTTATTACCAGAGAATTGGACTAGTACATTTCTCGCTCAAACTCAAGGTGTTAAAGGTACTGATTATTATACTGATGCTGAAATAAATTATTTAAATTTAAAAAATGCTATTAATCAAGGCTGTAGTATAGGCACTATTTTCGCTCATGGTAATCCTCTAAGAATGAGTATTTGTAAATGGCTTACAGATTATGATGGAGATATGTTGTTTGATTATACTGCGAATCCATTTACTGAAGAGGGTAGTGCGATTGATGTAAATACCTGGTATCATTTATTCAATTCATCTACAATTGATTTAATAGAAGAAGATAAGTTGGGTTTGTATTATTTTGGTAGTTGTTCTGTGGGTACTTTTGATTATCCAGTAGATTGTATTGCAGAATTTTTTCTAAAAAATACAGCAATTGGATGTATAGCCGGGAGTTATGTAGTTTGGGGTGAAGACCAATGGTATGAACGCGAACATGGAGGTTGGTTTGTCGATGGATTAGGTTATCGCTTTTTGGAACAACTCTTTCAATATAACCAACCTGGTAAAGCTTTGGCCTTAGCGAAAGCAGATTATGCCTTTGACAGAGTTAATTTAACAGACCCTAAGGAATACCCAGAATGGGGAAATAAAACACTCAAACAATATAATTTACTTGGTGATCCTGAAGTTCCGATATGGCTCTCAATTCCTAAACAATTAAATGTAAGTATACATCAACCATTCAACAACAATACGAACGAAATGATTCTCAAAGTAACTGCGGATCAAAAATTAATACAGGGAGCGACTATAACATATACCGAAAATAATGAACTTATTTGGATGGGAAAAACAAATGAAAATGGAACTATTGCAGTGCCATTTCCTGATATAGATATAGAAAATCAAGTTTTCACAATTAGCAAAAATGGATTTCTTCCATATCAGGTGGGACTGCCGCAAAATGGTGGTCAGAAAGGTATTCCTGGATACAACATCATCGGAATCACTCTTATTATCATAAATTTTATAGGTATAATATCAATTTATTATAAATATTTTCCAGGAAAAAGAAAATTGAATTAAATTCTTTTTATTCCTAAATATTTTCTTTTACTTTTTCAATTTTTTTTTGAAAATTTTCAATTTGCTCTAAATTTACTTTGTTAGCATTGAGCCCTCTTAATAGACTAATAAAATCTTTAACTAATGGATGTTGAAGGACTACACACTTCTGATTTAAGGTATTAACTTCTAAAATTAGAGCAGATTCTAATTTTTCACCCATACCAAGTACATCTTTAATAACTAGTTCATTATCATCTGTATAGGATAATACTAAAATATCCTCTCCTATTTGAGAACCATCAGTTTCATTAATTATTTTAAATTCACACATGATTGAATTTTCACCTATAATTTATTCAAAAATCCTCTTTTTTAAGGTTAAACTTAATAAAAACAATTTTTTTAAATTGTCCTTAATAATTCTAAGTATAACAACTATTTTAAAAGTTACAGCTAAAAATAAAAATAGAGGAAATTGAGTGAAATGGCACGTCCATATCAAAAAGCTAACATTCCTGGCCCCGAGATGGGTACTTCGGTTTCAGATCCTTCAGTAATGGCGAATTTACTTAAGACTCCTAAAAAAAAAGTACTTGTTATTGGTGCTGAATCTTTAAATTGGAAACTCGACGAGAAAAAAGTTGCCGACTATTTTGTAAATATCGCAAACAAAATTGATTGTCATGTCGTGAGTACAGGTCATACATACAGTTATTTAAAGGACAAAATCGCTAATGGAAAATTATATGATATGTCTCTAATTAACATCACAAATCGATTATGTGATAAAGAATGGACTGGTTTAGACGGAGATGGACAATATTCAATGGCAATTTTCGGCGGACACTTAGTATTCTATGTCTCTCAGGCACTATCTCGGATTAAAAACTTTACAAACTGGGTAAGAACAATTGAATTGGATAAGTATTCTCATCCTAATGCCAGATTTAGTCTACCAAATCTAAGCGATGAAGATTGGAAATTATTTTTAGAAAAATTAATTGAATTATTATAAAAAGATATGAAAAAAATATGAGGAGATTAGTGAAATGAGTTTTGCTGATATGCCTGTAGATGTTGGCCCTGTATATGAGGGTGAAAGAATTCGAGGAAATCAAATGTATGTCGAGCTTGGTGGTCCTAAAATAGAGCGACACTTTGAGCTTGTAAGGGTTAAACCGGATAAAGAAATTGAAGATGGAAAAGTGGAAATTATAGGTCCTGATCTTAAAGATATGGAAGAAGGCTCTAGATATCCAATTGGTATTTTAGTGGAGGTAGCTGGTCCAGAACTTGAAGAAGATTTAGAAGCTGTATTTGAAAGAAGAGTCCATGAATTCTGTAATTTTGTTAATGGAATTATGCACTTAAATCAGAGATATACAAATTGGATGCGGATTTCTAAAACTGCTTTTGAGAAAGGGTTTAATTCCTTCGATATGCTTGGAACCATTCTAATAAGATTATATAAAGCCGAATTACCAATCATTAAAAAAGCACAAGTTACAATCTATACGGATCCTGAAAGAATCACAGAACCATATGATTTTGCTTTAGAGATATATAATAAAAGAGATGAAAGAGCTCGAAGTATTAATGATGAAGATGTCGATATGTTTTATGGCTGTGTTTTATGTCAGAGTTTTGCTCCGACCCATGCTTGTTGTATAACACCAAATCGAATGAGTTTATGTGGTTCGATCTCATGGTTTGATGCAAGAGCAGCAGCTAGAGTTGATCCGAAAGGGCCTCTTTTCGAAGTTCCTATGGGGGAGTGTATAAATGAATTAGCAGGTGAGTTTTCTGGAGTTAATGAAATGATAAAAAAGCGATCACTTGGAGAAATCGATCGAATTTATCTTTATTCAGGAATGGAATATCCGCATACTTCTTGTGGATGTTTTGAAGCAATTGATTTCTTTATTCCTGAAACTGGTGCAGGACATGGAATTATCGACAGAAGTTTTGATGGTGTAGCGATTAATGGGCTTCCCTTTAGTGCTATGGCCAATCAAACGGGAGGTGGAAAGCAGATGCCAGGTTTTAATGGTATAAGCATTCAGTACATTATATCACCTAAGTATCAAAAATATGATGGAATAAATTCTGGTTTGAAAGGTGGAATTTATACGATCGTATGGATGGGTAAAACTGTTAAAGACCGTGTATATGAATTCCTTCCAGAAGATCTTCGCGACAAAATTGCCACTGAAGAAGATGTATCTGATTTGAGTCAATTACCAACATGGTTAGAGAAAGTAGGTCATCCAATTATAGAAACTGAAGAATACAAGGCAGCTGTTGGAGGAGTAGAAGAAGAAGAGGAAGAATGGGAAGCAGAAGGTGCTATGGTACCAATGGGAACGGTTGGAATGACCATACCCGGTGTTGGTGGCGCTGGTGGATTTAAAGTGATATTAAAAAATTGTAAAGTTCACGCAGAGTCAATTATAATTAAAAAGATTGAACCTAGAGGCAGAAAGAAGAA
>JBHLRA010000062.1:0-4460 GCA_048883045.1 Candidatus Thorarchaeota archaeon
AAAACTACCGCTACTGACTACTTACTTCGAAGAGCTGGACTTATGAGGCCTGAAGATGCAGGTCAACTTCAGATGACTGACAGCGATGATGAAGAGCAAGAGCGAGGAATAACAATATTTACAAGTGTTGTCCTCTTAGCATTCAATGACCCTAGGAAACCTGATGATGAGGAACCTTATATAATTCAGCTTAATGATACACCTGGTCATATCTCTTTCACTGGTGAAGTTTCGAGAGCACTCAGAGGTAGTGATGGTGCCATAATATTAGTAGATGCTCTTGAGGGAGTTATGACTCAAACTGAAACTAATATTAGGTTATCTGTTGGTGAAGAATTCTGTAAACCAGTCCTTTTCATAAATAAGGTTGATAGATTGATAAGCGAATTAAAATTAAGCCCCCAAGATACCTTTGCAAAGATAGATAAAATTACACGAGAGGTTAATGATTTAATTAAAAAAGTAAGGCCCGAAGGATCAGATTGGAGTATAGATTTTGCCAAAAACTCTGTCGCAGTTGGTTCTGCTAAGCATGGATGGGGCTTTACTTATGAAATTTTACTCGAAAAAGGTTTAAAACCTCAAGATGTTTTTGCGAAATATAATGAAGGAGATATTCAATGGCTAAGGGATAATCTACCATTAGATGAACCAATGTTAAGAATGATTGTTGATCATCTTCCTGATCCGATTACTGCATCTAAGTATAGAATCCCTCATATTTGGGATCATGATTTAAATTCTGAACTTGGACAGGCACTCCAGAAAAGTGATCCAAATGGACCATTATATGGTATGATTACAAAAATATTTCTTGATCCTAAAAGAAATTACCAAGCAACACTAATCGGTCGCGTTTTTTCTGGAACTTTTGATCAAACGGATTCAATTTATCTTATAAATAGTGATTCAAGCAATAGAGTGAAAAGATTAGGTGTTATGGAGATCACTGACATTTTAGACATCCCTAAAATTCCCGCAGGAAATCTTTTTGCATTATTTGGGTTTATATGCCCTTCTGGTGAGACATTTATGCTTTCCAATGATGTTCCTAAAGATAAGGAAGAGAAGAGAAGATTACCTTCTTTTGAAAAAATTCATTATGCATGCGAAGCTGTGGTGTCAAGAAGTATAAAACCAAAAGATCCTCATGAAATTGATAAATTGGATGATGTGGTAAGTAAATGGTTAAAAGCTGATCCCACAGCAGAGTATAGAAGAGATGAAGAGTCAGGTGAATTTATTCTTTCAGGAATAGATCCACTACAAATTGAAATCTTAGTGAAAAGAATTAATAATCAAGTTCAAATTAATATTGGAGAACCTATTATCGTTTATCGTGAAAAAATAACGGAGAAAAGTCCAGAATATTATACAAAGTCTGCAAATACCCACAATCGGATTTTATTGTATATTGAGCCGTTAGATGAGGTCACGGAAAGGTTGATTGAAACTGGTAAAGTTAATGATCTACAGAATGAAAAGGATCGTGCTCAGATACTCAGGGAGGAAGCTGATTGGGATGCCAAAGAAGCAAGACGTATTGTTGATGTTTATCAAGGAAGTGCTTTGGTAAATGGTACTACTGGATTACAGCGATTTGATCGTGTCAGATCCTATTTAAGTGCTGCTTTTAGAGATTGGCTTGGTAATTGTATCATAGCAAAAGAACCTGCCACTGGAATTAAAGTTGTATTTACAGATATGACTATACATGAAGACCCACGCCATACGCAATATGGACAAATTGCGGGAATGGCTTTCTCAGCTATGTCACTAGCTATGTTAGATGCAAACCCTCATCTCTTTGAGCCAATCCAGAAAATTGATATTAAGACACCCCAAGGAAGTGAAGGAGGGGTAACAACGATCATAACTAAACGAAGAGGCAGAATTACAAATGTCATACCTGAAGGTGAATACGTAAGGATTCAAGGTCAAATTCCCGCCGCAGAGACGATAGGCATTGCTGACGATATAAGAGGTTCTACCCAAGGTAGAGCATTTTTTGGATACGAGTTCAAAGGTTTTGATAAAGTTCCTCCTTCATTAGAAGAAGATCTTATTATGGAGATTCGTAGAAGGAAAGGAATGCCTGAGGAAATGCCTTCCAGAAAAAGTTGGGAAAGGTTTATATACAAACGGACATAGAATCTTTTTTGTTGCTTATTTTTTTATTTATTTAAATCTTATAAGAAATCTGAGACTTTTGCAATTACATATAGTTTTTCAACAAGAACCTTAAAGGCATAATCTGCTTTCTGCAAAAGCAGAAAATATTTTTTAATATTAAGTTAAAATATAAGTTGTAAATGAAAATATATATCTATCTTCAAAAATATATTCAGATAATTGAATTTAAATAGAATATTAATTATTAAAATATAGTGAGACATAGAAGATTATAGATCGAATACATTAATATTCACATATAAAATACCAATAATTTAAAAATGGAAGGAATTGGACAAAAAGGACTAGAATTATCATATAAAATTTGTATTTTCGGCGATAAAGAAGTTGGAAAGACAACATTGGTAGATCGTTATATGACAAATGAATTTCATGAAAATATGCAAGCAACTCTTGGGGCATCAATAAATATTAAATACCTAGACTTGGAGAATGGAAAAGTAACACTTCAAATATGGGATTTTGGTGGTCAGAAGAGGTTTAAATTCTTGATATCAAGTTATGCTCGAGGTTCAGCTGGAGCAATTTTTATGTTTGATATTACTAAATATGAAAGTTTAATGGCTTTAAATGATTGGCTTCCTGAATATGGGAAGTCAGTAAGACATATACCTATGATAATGGTTGGTGGTAAACTAGATCTTGAACAACAAAGGGATTGTAAAAAAGATGACGTGTTAGAGATGATGACAGCATATAATTTCTATAAATATATTGAATGTTCATCAAAAACTGGAGAGAATGTAAAATCAGTTTTTGAAATTTTATTATTAAAAATTCTTGAAGATAAAGGATTTAAATATATAAAATTTAAGTGAATTAACCACCAACCTAAACTAAGTCATCAAATTTAATGATTATTCTTTATCCTCTATTATTACCGCAGTTCCATTGTAATATAAGTATTCATCTCTGATTCCTCTGAATCCAACATTTATAATCGCATTCGCGCCTAACTTATAAGCAATTTTTTTCAATTTATTTGGAGCATTAACCCTCCATTTCGCACCTTTTACAATTTTTTGAGTTTTACATATGAGTTTTACTCCATCTAAGGTTTTGATAATCTTTTTTCCTGGAATTTCGTTAGTATCACTAATAATTATATCCTCCCATGCTTTTTTACCCCTCATAATACTACTTGTATTATTGGATTATCACATATATTTTATTATCGTTATTATAAGAATGATGAAATAATAAATATTTTTAAGAAAAAAATTGTTTAAAGATAAGAGATAAGAAGCGTAATAATTCAATTTTATAAAAAATCTGAAATTTTTGGGCTATCTAATAGTATAATAATGAAAATCCCGATTAATCCGAAAATATATGATATAAAATATATCAATGCCCCATTCATTTTTCTTTACTCTATAATATAAAAATTTTTTTCTACAGATAGAAATATAATACTAACATAAGACTCTATCATTTGATGTTATCATAAAACAATTATTTTTATCTTCTTTCTCATTAACTTATTAATATTTAAATTATCTTGTCGAAACTTTTTAAACAAAAATTACTATTAATTTAGTGAAAAGTTAAAGATTCAATGTTAAATACCTATGGAAGCTAGAGATGCATTTAAAAAAGTCGTCCATTTTGCCAATTGGGAATACAAGGAAAAGCGACCAATAACAGTAAAAGTTATGCGTGTAAAAAGTAAAAGTGTCTTTTCTTTAGGTGTACTTCCTGATTTTCAAATGCGAACCATTGGACCTATTAGATTTGTTGTCGTATCTGACTATGGAGATACGTTAATGATATATTTTTTCAATCGCAATGGAGAACGAGTAGGTGGTAAGAATTATGATCCGACTCTGAAATTTCTAAAAAAACTAAATAAATCGACTATGGTAAAATATCAACTTCCCAAAAAGGAAAGAATTGATATGGTGGATGACACAGTAGTAGCTAAACAAAAAATCAACAAAATACACCAACATATCAGCAAAAACCTTGGAATTTTTCATAAATATCCATATACTATTCTTGTGAAGAAAGAACTTTTATTTAATCCGAATGAAAAGCTTGGATGTAAGAGAGTCAAAAAAGAACTTCATATCCCACTTGAACTGATCAATAAAAGTTATCTCGAATTTTTGGCAACTGTGGAATGGTTCTACTCTTATCTTACATCGTTAATTAACATACCAAAAGTAGGTAATAATCAAGATATTTTAAGTAATTTAGCTATATTACTTAGTGCCATATTTAACCTGAAATTTATTGAAAAAATAGAAATTTTGAATTTTCAATCC
>JBHLRA010000062.1:4560-14188 GCA_048883045.1 Candidatus Thorarchaeota archaeon
GACTTTGAATTATCACTTTCATCTCTTACTCATATAGCATCGAAAACGCATTTGTCAGTGCTACTGAAAAACTACTGCACTATACTGAAATTGCTTAAGTACTATCGAATTTCTTTATCTCTGCTTGAAGTTATTCAATTATACTCACTCACTTGTGAAATATTTAATGTAGAAAATGATGTTTATGCGTTCTTTTTTGAAGAAAAATTTATTAAAAGCGATTACTTCTACTTTCGAATCTTCTCACGAGCTCATGAAACTTCTAAAGAGCTGCACTTGAAGCAATTAGAGTTCAAAACATTTTTATTATCATATATCTTTGGGCTTCATATTCTAAAGCCAGAGGAAATTAATAGAACACCATATACGTTATCGGAAGTAATAGATAATGTAGGAAGGCTAATAAAAGATCCAGAAGTTTATGAAGGTATACTTAGGCTTGATGAGTTTGTCTCTGATATGATCGCTAAATATATCATCAAATATCTGAAATTTAATACTATATATGACATGAAAAATGGAGCATTGGAATTCGTATTAGAAATTGAGAACCAAAGTAATTATGTGCTCCAAGATTTTGAGTTTGAATTAGTTTGGAGACCAAAAACAAGAATTAAGCAAATTTCGAAAGAAAAACAAGTTAGATCTCCCGATTTACATGAAAGATTGGAAACAATATATCACTTCTCAATTCAATCAGAAGGATCAATTAATCTTTCTTGCCAAATATCATTTACAAGTCCTTTATTTCAAGATGAAATCATTCGAAAAAATATAAAGCTTCAAAAAATATTATTAAGATAAAATTTTACTGTTAATTCTCCTTATGGATAAGTTCTGATCATACTCTTATTAGATCATAGTCAATATCGAAATTATAGATCTATTAGATTATCATAATTAAAAAACTGGATTCCAAAAGCTGCTATATACTCTTCTTGAAAAGAACCTTGAGTATATTTTTTAATTAATGAAGTTTTCCCAACGGCTCCATTCCCAACAACTGTAATTTTAAACCCGTTTCCTTTTTCTCATTACTCATTCAGTCTCTCAATCCATCTAGGTCTAATATTCTATGTCATATAATAAAAAACTGCCATTATAAATTTTTAATCTACAAAAATATCAAATTATTATAAATTTGAGATAATTTAGAGATTAAAGAGCTTGATTAAATTTTCAGTGCTATCTACTAGTATATCAGGATTATGTTCAAGTAAAGTTTGTTTTTTTGCTAATCCACTAGAGACACAAACCATTTTTACTTTTGCTGCCTTTCCTGCATCTACATCAGTAGTCATATCTCCTATAAAAATTGCCTCTGAGGGTTTTAGATTCCATTTATCAAGAATTTTTAAAATTCCTTCGGGATTAGGTTTAACTTCTGTTACATCATTAAAACCTACAATTGTTTCAAAAAATTCTGAAAGATTAAATTTTTCCAAAACCTCATCAGCGTATTGGCTTTTATTATTTGTTAATATTGCTAATTTAACCTTTTTAGCCAATTTTGAAATTAAATCATCAATACCTTCAAAAATCTTTGATTCTGCTTCTTTATATTTATTAAATTGATTAAACATAAAGATTGCGATTCTAAGTTTCTTAAAATAACTAATGCCTTCTAAGAATTTTACTTTTAATAAATCATATGAATTTAAAAGAATCTTGGGAACTGGATAATTTTGAATTTCTTCAATAAGATGTGCTATTTCTTCCATCACTTCATCTGTGTTCACGTTCATATTATATTTTTCTACAGAGTCATCAACTGCTTTTTTAATCGCTTCAGAAATGTCATAAATAACCCCATCCATGTCAAATATAATTCCTTTATACTGCTCTAAGTTAATTTTTTCCATTTCTAATTATAAGAATATCAATTTTAATTATATGAATATCAATAATTTAATTATATAATTATTAAATATTTTATATAATATCTATTTTTTTATTGAAAATGAACGAAAATCAAGAAGAAGAAAACGAACAACTAGAAAGGGATGAAATAGAATTAGAAGATGATGATTTGGAAGCATATCTTAGGGACATGAAAGCACTTGAGACTGATTTCTCCGATATTGAGGATTTAGATATAGAAGAACTTCAAGAAATCCAAGAGGCAATCGAGAAAGTTAAGGAAGGCGAAGAATTAATCCCAGACGAAATGATTCCTAAAGAAAAAACTGAAAAAATAGAAATCATAGAAGAATTTATCGAACAAAAAGAATTCAAAGAAGCCATGATTTCAGACTTTTCAGATATGGATGAGATTGATTTTGATGAATTAAGAGAAATGCAAGAAGCGATTGAAACCGTAAAGCATGAAGAACTGGAGACTGCTGAAGACGAAGGAGAAATTGAATCTAGTCAAAGTGTTTCTAAGGAATTAGAGGATCGGATAAAACAAGAGCTTTTGAAAAGAAAAGAAGGTGAAGAAAAGGAAATAATCACCCCAGAAAAATTTTTAGATTATATTAAAAATAAACGAGATAAGATTTGGTATCATGCACTCTATTATTTAATCTTTAATGTTGAAGACCACACAGCATCAAAAGCATTATTATTCGATGTACTAAAAGAAGTTACAAGTAAATCTCCTATTGATCCAATCCCAGAGCATCAATTTTATTTTGGATTAGGGTATCTCCTAAGACTAAATTTAAATGAAAAACAGGTTGTACGGTTTTTGAGGGATGGAAAATTTAAAATTAATGTAAATGTCGATATTTTAAAAGAATTGTTAGGAGAAGTGGGAGAGCCCATAAGTACAAGACCAGTTATAAAAGACGAAGAAAAAAAGCAGATGTTTAAAGATTTTCTTGATGAGGACTTTCATGATATTTAAGTTGGATTTTATTTAAGATAATATGAATCAAAAGCCTTTATTATTAATTATTGGTAATTCTAATGTAGGAAAAAGCTCAATAACTAGATTATTGATGCCAAATCTTAGAAAATTTAAAGGTAAAATTGGAAAATCTCCAGGTAGCACATTAATGATAAAAAAAACGACTCAAAATAATCTACCTTATGAAATAGTAGATCTTCCTGGATTTGGATATGTTGCTCACGCCAGTCGTAGACGAGGAGAACATATAAAAAAACAAATAGTAAGTCATATAGAGAAATATAATAAAGATTATTTTTTAGGACTAATCGTAGTCAATATCCTAAGAATTGAGGATGAAATTGAAAAATATTACTTCAAAAATATGAAAACTATACCATTAAGTTTTGAATTAATTCAGTTTCTAACCGAATTTAAAATTCCAATTCTTATTGTTATTAATAAAATAGATAAAGTTTCAAATCTAGATAAAAAGAAAATATTAAACTTATTTATTGAGTCAGGAAAAGAATTTGGTTTAAATCTTATTCAATTGAATGATTATAGTTATGAAAAAAAGTCAAAAACACCATATTTGGAATTTTCAGCTTTAAAAAAGATAAATCTTTCAAAATTAAAAAGCATAATTCAAAAACATCTTGCCAACTATATTAGATAGTTCTTCAAGGATTCAAATTTATCTTCGAATTCTTGATGAGTTATTCCTCTTTATTAAATTAACATTTCTATTCTTGCTTTATGTATCTTATTAATCCTAATAAAAAATTCAATCTAGGAACTTTTTGTTTATATCTGTTGTATTCTTGACCAAATTTATCAATAAGTTTTCTATCCTCTACATAGGTCCATTGATAGGTCAAAATTATAATAATAATACTAAGAATTAAACTAACTAATAATTGAGTCCATAATGTAATACTAATAGTAAATAATATTCCCCCTAAATATTGTGGATGACGAACAATAGCATATGGGCCTTTATCTACTAACTTTGTCGTATATACATAACTTTTTCCCTTTTGTACACTCCCTCTTTTCTTAAACGTCCAAAAAGTAATCAAACCAAAATAGAGACTAAAAACCCAAATAATATAGCCGATATATATTAAAACAATTAAGCCCAATTCGTTATAAAATAAGAACATTAAGACTATTTGAATTAAAAATGAAATTGTAAATATTGTTGTTAAGATAATATTTCCAACTCCAAATTTTTTTTTTTCTGCTTTTCCTGAATCTGAATTTTTATCCATCTTTTGAAAACCGTTCAAATTAGTAATTTTATAATCATTATTAGTTTAGAGCTTGCTTTTTTCTTACTATATATTTAATAAAACCGTATATTAAATTCATTCTAGGAACCTTCTTTTTATATTTTGTGTAATTTTCCCCAAATTTTTCAATTAAACCTTTATCTAAGCTAAATGTCTCTAAATAAATGATTGGTGAAGCAATAATAGTTAAAGTAATCATAATTATATGTTGGGAGAGTAAGGTCAATGAAATAGTTAAAAATAACCAGCATAACCAATATGGATGTCTAATAATAGCATATATACCCTTATCGACTAACTTAGTGGTATATATATAATTTTTTCCTTTTTCTGTTTCGCCATATTTCTTAAATGCATTTTTTGGTAAACTTCCAATAATTATAAATAAAGCCATAAATCCCCATCCTAGCCAATGAAGGATATCATGATGATAAAAATTGTAATAGAAAAAAACTAAGATCATTTGAGTGATTATAGCAGGCCAATAGATAATTGAAGGTATAAAGTTTTTCCAATATGGTTTATTTTTAGTTAATTCTTTTATATTTTCATCGGAAACTAATGCATTTTTTAACATTTTAAGGATTCACCTAAAATTTTAAATATTTAAAGTTACTAATTATAATTAAATTTGAATATTTAAATTTAACTATTCAAAATTAACCATTATAACAATATAAAATTTAATATCCCAGATTAAAATATGGATAAACACAATGCCGAAAAAACGTTATACTCCCCTTAAAGTATTTATATTAGGTGTTATGAACACAATTCCTAAGCCAATGAGTGGTTATGAGCTAATTTCATTAGCTAAAGAATGGCGATATGATCATTATATCAAAGCTACAAAAGCATCATTCTACTATACTTTAAAAAATCTAGAGGATGATGGTTTTATCAAAGAGGTCGGTTCTAAACAAAAAGGTAATCGACCCGAACAAATAATCTATAAACTATTGAATAAAGGTAAAAATGAATTCCAAGAACAAATTTCTTATTTCCTTAATTATGTACAAGAAATATATTTTGATATTGATGCATTAACACCTTTTGTTATACTTTTTGGTAGTATTAGCGGTAAACAAATTATAATGGATTCTATAGACGAACAAATTAAAGAAAGACAAAAAATGTTCAAGCTCGCCGATGATGGGGAGCAATTTATTAAATCTCATTTTCTTTATGAATTAAGTCCCTTCTATATCCTCCCTTTGAAACACTGGAGGCTTCATAATGAAGCAGAGATAAAATGGTTAGAAGATTTTAAGGAAATGGTTGAAAATATTGATGATTTTAAAGAACAATATAATAAAATGATAAAAAAGGCAATGGGAAATTAATAGTTTAATGAATATAAAGAGATATAAAAGTTAAATTGAATTGTTAAGGCTTGGGAATTATCGGATCTTTATTAGGATCCCAATTTACAGCAAATAAGAAATCCCTACTTGGTTTATTTCTATAAATTAAAGGAAATCCACTTATTTTTTCGAATTTTAAAGCAAATTCTTTTAAAAAATCATATTCAGGAAAATAATCCTTAATTGGAGCATCATTTTTCAATCTTTCACTTATTAATAATGCTTTTGCTTGTAATGTAAAACCCTTAATTTCAAAAAAGTCTGGATTTGATTTCTCAATTATTTTAGCATATTCAGTAATATATTTATCAGCAATATTCAATTTATTAACTGCTGTTAATCTAACTAATGTTCTGCATGATAACGAATTAACTAAGTCTAAACTATTGGATATTTTATCCCAACCATTTCTAATCATTGGACGACAAATCTTCTTATAAATTTGTTCATTTGGAGCAGGAAGGGTTAAATATAACTGAGTAGGTAAGTGTCCTAAATTTTCAATCCTTTCTGGTAAAGTTCCATTGGTAACAATAAATGTCGTCATTTGACGATTTCTAAATTCTTCCACAAATTCAGACATTCTTGGATACAATAAGGGTTCTCCATCAAGAGAAATGGCCGCATGATTAGGAATCATCGCTTCACTATGAGCCTGCATTATATCATCAGGTGAAGTTAATTCTCTATTAATTAATACTTCTAGTTCCTCCCTTGATCCAATACAACACCTAATATCATCATCTAATCTAAAATTGTTTAATGATTGATCAGTAGTAACAAATTTTTGGTTTTTCAGAAGAGAGATTGCTCGTTCAATTTTATTCTTTGAAACATGAATATTATTTCCTAGCGAGTTTATATCATGAACCTTTTCTCCATTTAAAAGCATATAATAAAGAACATCAATCATTATTTCGTAATTATCAAGATATCTTCTTAGAGGTAAGTGATTTTTTATGATATCTTTATGATGTCTCAACATTTCATCAATAAGTAACTTAGGGTCATCAGGTTCAACAACAAACTCACTTCCTAGTGACCCAGATTCTATATCTCTCCAACAGAAAACACATTGATGGTTACAAAAAGGTAGTGAAGGTGTATTTTGCATACACCGATGGCTTTCGATTCCAAATACACCCTTATAGCAATTACGATTATTTCTTCCAGTGGCAAGTCTCTGCTCAAGCCAATGACATGGTTTAATAGAAGAGTGTTTATTTTCTCCAATAACTCTATATGTGGTCTTTGTATAAGTCTCAACAAAGTCATTTGTGATTTTGTTATCAACGATGTATCTGTTTTTCATTAAGGAACCACTGTGGACTTGAAATCCTAACTAGTTTATATAAATAAATGTATTTTATTAAGATATTAAATTGTATTCTTTAAAATTATAAGTACATAAATAATTAGTGCAGTACTTTTAGAATATAACTAAAATTATGATTTTAGTTAACTAGGATAAATAAAAAAATGGTTTATAATGTTAAATAGAATGAAAAGTGAGTTGTTAAACATTGGACTTAAATTTATTTCGATTGATGAGAAAATCGTTCGGATGTTCCTTGAAACTAGTCCCTCAAATGTAAATGAAATTGTAATCCTTCCCGCAATTAAAATGGTAATGAAAAAAATATTGAATAAATTGCAGAATAAAAGAAATTATGGAAGAGTATATAATGGGGAATTAAATGGAGTTAAAGTTAGTATTGTCCGATCTTTAATGGGAGCACCAAATTGCGCAACAGCAGTTGAATCCTTAAGACGTTGTAAAACAAAAGTTATTATAAGAATTGATTTATGTGGAGGAATAGAGAATTCGAACATGTCAATTAATATTGGAGATCTCATAATTCCTAAATTTGCATTTTGTGATGAGGGAACTACTCCTCAGTATATAAGAGAACATCCTTTTTTGATAAACGAATTACAATCTATATCTAATCCTATGGGGAAGTTTCAAAATTTACTTACGGGGAATCAAATTATTTTTATATCAACACCTAATAAAGAACTTCGAAAATTGTTTTTAAGCAAAGGTACTACACTTTTTCCAAGTAAAGTTAAAGAAACTAATTTATGGACTACTGATGCTTTATTTTGTGAAAGTTTAGATTTCATACGTGCACTGAAATCAATTAATATTCACTCCATTGATATGGAATCATCCATTTTGTTCTTACTTGGCAAACTCTATAATTTAAAAACAATTTCTTTGCTTTCTGTATCAGACTTGCCGGGGCATTCAAAATATGATTTACTAAATTCAAACGAGATCCATCCGGATATGGAGAATGGAATTGATAGAGCGATTAAACTATTAATAGATATTTTACCTAGTGTGAAGAAAGAAATTTAATACACATTTAAGATATTTATACTTCTTTAAAGCCCTTTAAGAAGTTGAGTAAAATCAGGTTCATCAAAAAATTTATTATATAATTTAAGAAGTTCAATATTAACCAAATGGATTTTCTTCCCTGATTGATTTTTAGCAGATTTTACAATATTAAGTTCTTTTAATTTTTTTAAATGATATAAAATAGTACCAGAATACATGTCCAAAATCTCGGCCATTTTTGATACAGTTATTGATTCATCTTGGAATAGTTGTTCTATTAAATTAGGAATTAAAGGATTTAAAAATATTATTTTGTATTTATCATAATCTTCTGGTACATCACTAAGAAAATAGTGAAGGCTTTTTCCAATTTTTTTAGATCTTATTAATTTAAATCGTTCTAGGGTCATTACATGTTTCAAAAATGGAGTTCTTGTGATATTTAATTCTGCCTCAATTTTTTCATCTCTTGCATGAATACCAGGATTTTCTTTTATGAAATCAAGTATGGTTACTAATTTTTCATTTGTAAGTATTTCTAATTTAGTACGTCTTTCATTTGTAACAATCCAGTTTTTCTCTTCTAAACTTCGAATAGCGAGAAATATTTCTTCTTTACTATATCCTTTTCTATATGAAAGTTTGGCGATGCACTTAGCATATAATTTTTCGATAATTGGATACTTTTGGATTTGGGTTTCCGATTCGATTTCAAATTCTGTCTCATATCGTTTTAACTTTAATATATCACTTGCGATTTCTAATACATCTTTTTCAATTTCATTTAGTTCATCAACAATTACTTCTGGTTTTTCTTCTTTTTTCTCTACAACTTGTAGAGGTCTAAAATCGGTACGCCTAAATGAACTGTCCTGTAAAGTTTCTTTTTCTTTGCTTCTTTTGGGTTCTCTTCTTTTTTCAAGTGACATATTTAGGCGTTTTCCTCTAAAAATTGAACAAATTTTATTTGCTCTTCAACATCCATAAATTTTAATTGTTCAACAATCTTATCATAATGTTTAGGTTTAACATTTGGAAGTTTTTTAATTCTATTGATTAGTTTTTTAGGTATTTCTTTATATAAACTCACTATAGCATCAATATATTTAACTTGTTCTTCTTGTGTTAGGAATGCAAGTTCCTCTAACAATTCCCTCTTTTCTTTCTTAGAAATCTTTAATTCTGTGATTTGTTTCCTTAAATCTTTGGATAAAAGGGCAAAAATCTTAGAAAAATATTCTTTTACCAATTTCTTATCCTTTTCATCTTTAACAGGTAAAAGAGATTCATGCAATTTTAATTCATATTCTTCTTCTCTTTTTATTCTTTCTTCCTTATCTATTACTATTGGGATCACTTCAAGTTCCTTTCCCGTAGGTTTCTCTATTTCTTCTTTTTTCTCTTCAATATCTTCTTTTTTTGAAATTAAAGGTGCTTTTGGTTCAATTAGTTTTTCCACGGGTTTTGTTTCAGCTACTTTTTCTTCAATTATTACCCTCTCTGGAATTTCTGTTTTTCTTAATATTGGAGTTGAAGGTGTTGGAGGCATCGGTGGAGTTGGAGGCATCGGTGGAGTTGGAACGTATGGTTTTTCTACGATAGGTGAAGGTTGGAAAACCTTTTTTGGCTCCCTTATAAACAAAATAAATATTAGAATTCCTTTCAATAAAATAAAAATCCCTGCTGCATAGAAAGTTGTTCCAAAAATTCCTAGTAGTAGTAATTTAACTGAATCAACTAATTTAAAACTATCTTTCTCTTTAATTTGTGCCTTTATATTGTTATCAATAAG
>JBHLRA010000063.1:0-14138 GCA_048883045.1 Candidatus Thorarchaeota archaeon
ACTCTACCTGAAATGATTGATGTTGAATGCTATCCAGAAAATCCTAAAACTTCAGTATTATCGACTTTTGATATTCAAGCTCGTGATAATAAATCCGGGATTGAATCTACATATATTTTTTTATCTAAAAACAATTTTAGTGATATAAAATATTATGGATTATCTAATAATTTAGAAGAAAATAAAGATTTATTTCAAATACCAACAGAGAAATTGACGCCAGGTGAATATTCCTATTGTATAGTCTTAAGAGATTATGCAAATAATACAAATGTAATTTTTAATTCTGATTTTACTTTTTTAATACCTCAAACGATAATTGATTATTTAATTCCCATATCTACAGTAATGATTATAGCAGTGGGAGGAATTACTGTTTATATTATTTATAATGGTTTGAGAAAATATATGCAATTTCTAGACAATAATTAAGTTCTTACTGAAAATTCTTACTCTTCCTTTAATTTGTCTCTTTTTAACTCCAAAAGATATAAAATTGAACTAATAGTCCCAAATATACCTTGGATAATTAGTGCTAAGGAAATTAAAAAAACTGCTAATAGATCTTCAAATATAAATAAAAAGATAATGATAAAAGTTCCTGCTACAGTAAATTTCAAAAATGATGAGAATTCACCAAAAATTATTTTCCATAGTTTAGATTTTTCTAATCTTGACTTGATTTCTTTTTGATATTCTATCTCTCCAGCTTCTCTTATGTACCAACTTCCCTCGATATTATTGGCAAATAGAAAAATACTCCACCATAATATGAAAAAACTAAAATAAAAATCTAATGAACCTAAAATTACTATTGGAATTTGAAGTAAAATCATTCCACGCCAGCCTATTTTACGAGCAATTCGATTTGTTTCTAATTTAAGTTCTCTTGTTACATATCTCGTGCTTAGAATATCAAGCAATCTTCCTATAAGTGTTATAGTCGCATTAATCAAAAATTGGTACCAATGTACGCCTTGAATTATTAATTGAAATATTACTATGAATAGCACCACTTTATTTAATTCTTTTAAATTTTATGTCTCAAGCCGAAAACTTTTTTTAGTAGCTTTTATTATTCCTATTTACTATTAACCATATAAGTAGGTATTTTCTTATAAAATAACCGACCTTATATAATGGTTAACACTAGCGTTTATAACCACATGAAAAAATAGCAATTCGCTATAGCGCTGGAACCATCCGAACCCGGAAGTTAAACTTGTTTAGCGTTGTAGATAGTACTATAATTGCGGTTTATGGGAAACTACAAACTGTAAGTTAGCTTACGGTCATGGCATACAAGGAAAATACCCGGTCACGCTTTTTTTATGTGGTTATATGTCGTCTACTTTTTTATATCTTCTAAAATTAAGTTTTTAAACTATTAATTATAACCATAATTAATATTGAATAATTATTTTGTGAAGCATTGCCAAAAAAGTATATTATCATAGCAAAGACCATTGGAAGAAAATGGTTTCTAATTCTTGTGCTCATTATCATCATTGTAGCAATTTATAATCCCATTGCAGCAATTTGGATGTCCGGCATCACTTTATTGTTATTCATTTTATCATATATCCCAAAATTGTTTTTTAAAAATAAACTTCAAAAATTTATGAAACAATTTTATAAAATTGAAGATGAATTAATAGCACGAAAGTTTAAAAAACCCATTACCGTCATACAAGATGAGTTATTTGAATTATCTCAGAATCAAGAGAAAAAAAAGTGGTTAATTGTTTTTTTAAATAAACAATATATTTTTTATCATCAGGAAACAATTGAAAAATTCCAAGAGCTTCATAATAAAGGCTTTACTGAAAAAGAAATTCTTGATAATCTAAAAGATTACAAGATCATCACAAAAGCTGAAATTAAGATAATTAGGGAAAACTTAATTAAACTTAATAGACTAGACGAAAGAGAAATCTCTGTAAAAGAACATAAGGAAAAGCAGAGATTTGAATAAACTACTATTTTTAAAAATTTAAGGCTTTTCTCTTCCCTCTTTTAAGTTCCTCAGTAAATTCGATTATTGTATTAAATATATTTTGGGTATCCAAATATACATAAACCATTTTTATGAGTAAGCCCCATTGCAATATTTTTATTCCTTGATTCTTAAACCCATTAATGTAAGCGGATATATTTTCAACATTATAACTTATATGATGAAGTCCTTCCTTTCCTTCATCTAAAAACTCAGTATATATTGATTCTCCCTCTACAGGTTGTAAAAGTTCAATTTCTGTATCAAAAATCTTACCAAAGCCAGATTTTATTGTTATTTTCTTTTTAAATTCACGATAGGTAATTTCTATCTCAACTGGGTCAAAAATGATGAATTTGGAAGCTCCTAAGAATTTTTCCATTTCCCGGGCTGGTTTTTCTATGTTTTTATAAACATAGCCTAGTTGATTAGGTCTTAATGTCTTAAGATCTATCATTAATTCATTTACCATTTTCAAATAATTTAATATTTAATTCAAATGATTAGTTTTTCATTATATATATTTATAAATTTGTTTTAAAGTTGAAAAAGTATAAAAAATAAATAAAAAAAATCTATAAATTAATCAATGTCTCCAAATTCCAAATCGAAGCTATAATGTTTTCTAATTGGTTTTTTAACATTCCAAACGCATTTTAAACCTTTCTCAAATTGAACTAGGTCACCCTTTTTAAAATTAATTTTTTCACCAGTGTCAGAATCGGTGACTTCAACCTCTCCATCTAAAATATAACAGGTTTCGGTATCTCCATAAGACCAATCAAATTCACTGACTTCTTTACTCCAAGTACCCCATGATTTTACATTAAATTTTTCTAAATCATCTTCATTTGGACTTTTCTTTTTCATTTTCATAATAAATCACTTGATATCTTTACCAATTAATTATTCAAAAAAAGAATAAGAATTATAGTTTCACAGTCATTAATAAAATTTATTTTTAAAATCTTTTTTAATAATTTAAACTTGGAAAAAACAATAAAACACTAAAATAAAAAATTATTATGTAATTAAATTCGATTCAAATTATCGTTTCGAAAAAGAATATTAATTCGTATAAAGATTATAATTATAATATAAAAAATTAATCATCTTAAAAAATCAGCTCCAAAAAGCTAATACTATATAATTTGCTCCCAAAAATTTAAAAGAGATTACAAGAATGCCTCAAAAATTTATATTGAAAATATTAACTGCAGGTGAGGGTGGAGTGGGTAAAACAACTCTATTACACAGATATGTGGAGGGGAAGTTCTCCGCCGAAACAAAAATGACCATCGGAGTGGAATTTTTCTTGAAAGAGACAGAAATAGATTCCAAACATTGCACTCTGCAACTGTGGGATTTCGGAGGTCAGGAAAGATTTCGTTTTCTTCTTGAAAGTTATGTATTAGGAGCAAAAGGCGCACTACTCATGTTTGACCTAACTCGTATAACCACTTTGGAGAATTTGCAACAATGGATAAATATCGTGCGCAAAGGTGACCCAACTCTTCCCGTTCTATTTTTAGGTACAAAATTAGATTTGGTAGATGACATTATGGTTGATGATGATTATGCAAAGTCATTTTTAAACGAATTTAACCTAATTGATTTTATCAAAATTTCCTCAAAAACAGGAGAAAATGTACAAGAGGCCTTTAGTCTTTTAACTAGAAAAATATTAGAGCGTCAAACCTATTGAATTCTAAAGTTAATATAATAATTCTCGATTCTAATTTTATTTTACTTCCTTTCCAATTTAAAATAGATTATTTAAATGAAATTAGAATCATCGTTGTAGGAAAACTAAAATTTATTATATTTCAACAAATATTAAATGAATTAGAATCTAAACGAAGAAGAAACAAAAAAAGCACTAAGTTCATAAGATTACTTGAAAATGGGATATCGTACATAGATAAGAATAAACAAAATTATAACATTGAAATTTTAGAAGATATTAAAGAAATCACTGAGAAAACTGATGATTTTTTATTAAGAAAGTCACAAGAACTACAAATTATTGGTCAAAATGTATATCTTGCAACAAATGATTCAGAACTGCGTAGAAAAGCGAAAAGATTAAACATAAGTACAATTTTTTTAAGACAAAAGAAATATTTATCCGTTGAGAGAGTATAAAAAAATATAAAAATAATTTGATCATTTTACATTTTCAACTAAGACCATTAATATATAAGGAACCTTTAGAATTATTAAAAATTGAAAAGTATTACCTAGATTTTTCATACGAGGTAAATTTATGGAAAAACCCATACTTTTGAAAGTTATTACGGCAGGTGATGGAGGTGTTGGGAAAACAACCCTCCTTTATAGATATATAGAGGGAAAATTTTTAGTTGATACAAAAATGACGATAGGAGTAGAGTTTTTTCTTAAAGAGTTAAAAATTGATGGTAAAAAAATTCTACTTCAAGTATGGGATTTTGGTGGACAAGATCATTTTAGACCTCTCTTAAGTAATTATGCAACAGGAGCAAGAGGTGCGTTAATGTTATTTGATCTTACTAGACCATCAAGTTTATCGCGAATTGACCAATGGGTTAATATTTGTAGGCAAAACAATCCGGGAATTCCAATTATTTTTCTAGGTACTAAATTAGATTTAATTGATGTTAATACCATTCGGGAGGAATTCGCTTTAAAATATATGGAGAAATATGATTTTTTTAATTATTTAGAGATATCTTCTAAGACTGGGAAGAATGTGAATTTAGCATTTGAATTACTAGCAAAAGAACTTGTAAAAAATTTATAATCTGGCTAATATTATACGACTTTACTATTTATAGTCGATTCAATAGTATATTTTTAATATTTTCTTTACTTAAATTAACTGGATTGTTCTTTAATCCCGCTATATTTACAATCTTATCAAGATCTTTTTCATTAATGCCAAACTTACCTAAACGGTCGATCTCTAGATCTATTATCCATTTTTCAAGTGTTTCTACCAACTTTTTATTATATTCTTGGATTTTTTCATCAGGTACGTGATAATCACCTGAAAGTAATGCACCTATTTCCGCATGTTTTTTTAGTCCTAATTTACCCTCTGATCCTAGGCTCTGAAGCGTTTCTATGTTTATTCTTGTAGCTTCAGCTAACAGCGTACCACATACTACTCCATGTGGGATCCTAAAGAGACCTCCAATTGGTGAAGCAAGTCCATGAATTATTCCTAATCCTGCATTAGCAAGGGTGATTCCAGACATTAAAGATCCATATGCCATCTTCGCTCTAATATTAACATCAAATGCTCCACTCGAGCATGCTAATATAATGCTTTTACTTATATATTTCATCCCACTATAAGCCAAAGCATCTGTAATAGGATTTGATTTGGAAGATACATAAGCTTCGAGAAGTTGCGTAAATGCGTCCAATCCACAAGCTGCTGAAACTGATGGTGGACATGAAATGATAAGCTCAGGATCAATAATAGCGATATCAGGAATAAAATTATCATGACGAAGTGATTTTTTAAAGCCCTTGGGTCCAATTTCACTAATAACTGCATTTTTAGTGGCTTCACTTCCAGTACCAGAAGTTGTAGGGATTGCGATATATGGGATTTTCTTACCATCATGAAGTTTATCACCAACTCCTTCAAGATAATTTTTAATTGAATCATTTTTAGTTAACATGGCTGAAATTGCTTTTCCTGCATCAATAACACTCCCTCCACCAATGCCAATTATTAAATCAGGAGTCTTATTTCTAAATTTTGCAACGTTGTCATCAATAAGATTTGGGGAAGGTTCGTTCGAAATTGAAATTGATGAAAAGGCTATTGCTTTTTTTTCTAATATAGCTACAATTTCATCCCATTTACCTGACCTATCAAGAGAACTTCCACCTCTGACAAGTAATACCTCATTTCCGTATTTTGGAATAATATCATAAAGAGTATTTAACCTTCCAGCTCCAAAAATGATATGTGGAATACTAGCAATATTAAAGGAAGAAATCATTCACCCTACACTTTCATATCTGTTTATTTGCTAAAATTATAATATCTTTTTCAATTCATTATACAAAAAAATACATATTAATTAAGTTTATCAAATTTTTATTCTTTTTATTAAAAGTAAGATTTATAATTTAATCTAGATAATTTGTTTTATAATATAGTTCAACGTTTTGGTGAGATACTATTAAAAAAGTTCATGAAAATGATTTTGAGTATAGAGGTGGAACTTCTGGAGTTAAATATTTAATGAGAGGGCCTTCTATTGATTGGGGAGTTATATTACTTCAGCCCGGAGAATTAATGGGTGAAAAAGCGCATGGACATAATATTTTAGACGAAACTTTTTATTTTGTAAAAGGTGATGGTGTAATGATTATTGATGATAAAGAATATCCAGCGCCTCAAGGGAGTGCATTTTTATGTGAACCCAAAGAAATGCATAATATCAGAAATGATTCTGATAAGCCAATAAAAGTTATTTTTGTGAAAGGACAATATCTTCCTGATGATAAAATTTGAAAATTATTTAATAAGTGTATAATGTAAAAATGGCAAAAAAAAAAGGAAAAAAAAAGAAAAAAGGCGCCCAAGAAGAACCTGTAGTTACTCGTGTAAAATTTCCTAATAAAAACTTAGGGGAAATGTTTGGACGTGTTGTAGGTATTTTTGGAAATGATAGAATGGAAGTCTTCTGTGAAGACGGAAAACATAGAATAGGTAGAATAAGAGGTAAAATAAAGAAACGCGTATGGATTAGGTTAGCTGATCTTGTTATTGTGAATCCATGGGAATGGGAGACTGAAAGTGCAGATAAAATGGGTAAATGTGAGATTACCTGGAGATATATGAAACATGAAATATCTTGGCTTGAACGAAAAAATAGAATTCCAGAAATTTTAAAAATTAACAATATCCCTCTCTAATTTAAAAATTACCTTATAAGATTAAGAATTCCTAAAAATGTAGTTCTAAGAATGAACAATATTAGATTTCTAATAAAAAGTAAAATTTTTTAATTTTGAATTCTATTACTAATATATACTTATTTTCTAAAAATTATTTTAAAAACCCAAATTCAAATAAGATTCGTGAAAAAATTGACAGATCAAGAAGAAAACATGAAAAAGATGGAAAGTGAAGAGGAGAATATTTTAGGAAACATCAGAAAAGATGAAATTGAAGATCTAGAGGATTTGACTACACTATTTGCTGTAAGAACTACAATTAATCAGGAAAGTAATATCTTAAAACAAATTTTTTACCGATTTAAGATCTTGGATGTGATCCCCGACATAAGAGCAATGCTCGTTTCCCCTTTGCTTCCCGGCTATATATTCTTTGAGGCGCCACAGAAGAGAGATGTGCAGATAGCTGTTCAAGGAATTCCTCATATAAAGGGAAGAATTGTACAAAATATAAAACTTATAGAACTTAAACACGTACTTTTGCCAAGAAGTGTAACAGAATACTTGGAAGAAGGGGATACGGTAGAAATTATCAGTGGTGTTTTTGAGGGATCCCGAGCATTAGTAATGCGTATGCCCCATGACAGTAGTAGTAGTGAAGAGGTTGTAGTAAGACTTCTTCAAGAAGAAACTCCCATAACTATTAAGATCCATGGAGACTACTTAAAATTGGTTGAGAAGAAGAAGCCATTAGAAGAGCCTATTCCAGAAATTAAGGTTTCTGCTGACACTATAACTGATCTAGAAGAAGCAATTACCTTCGAGGATGAACTGGAAGATTTTGAGGAAGAGATAACTGAAAGCTATCGAAGTGATGATATCGAGGAATATACAGACGATGAGGAAGAACTCGAAGAAGAAGATGAATGGGCAAAATTTGACGGTTTTTAAAGTATAAATGTTATTTCTTTTATTATACTAAGCACTTCTCTTTTATTAATTAATATTTTTATTTTTAGTAGTTAAAATTTAATGGGATGTTTGTTGCGCTCACCTCGAGTAAATATTTAATAAAAGAATTTTTATAGATGTACTGTTACTAAAGAAATAAAACAGATAATCTGATTTCAATGATAAAAAATATCTTCATAATGAAAGGAAACACCGGCGAACTCATCTTCTATAAAACTTATGAAGATATTTTTAATGTTAAATTAACGAGCAGTTTTTTAAGTGCAATTTTTTCTTTTGTAAAGCAAACATTAAAAACAGAGGAATTATCTGAAATTGAAGTTGGATTATTTAGGTTTATATTTGAAATTGAAAAAATAGGAAATGATGAGTTATTATTTGCACTTTTTAGCGACCGAACTGACAACCTAGTTGAGCTTAGAAATCAATTACGAGCAATTAAAAATCAATTTCTCAATAAATATGATTTAACCTTATTAACGAATAATTTCAACGGAGAAATTTCAAAATATTTCGAGTTTGAGAAAAATATTAACGAAATTATGGAGAATCATGGCCAATTAGTTTCAGATGAAATTAAAAAGAATTTATTAACTATTTTTAATGAATTACACACTTTTTCTTCTTTTGTTGTGTCTTCAGCTTTATTAACTCAAACAGGGAGAGTTATTGTTTCCTCCTTAGAAGAAAAAATTTTGTCAGAAATTATAAGACTTTTGGAGGGACGATTTATATCTGGAAATTTTAGAGTTAATGAGCTCATCTCATTAGAAAATTTTGGAGTACTTTCTTTAGTTGGAATTGATGAATATTTTATATCTGTTATCCAATTTAAAAGTAATTGCCCTTTCGAAACAGGATTAGTTATTTCAAAAAGATTATCAAACAGGATACAGAAATTGATTTGTTAAAAGATTACATAGATAAAATTCGATCATTATTACTTATTTCATAAAAAGTCTTTTTAAAAAAAATTGTAATATTTTTAATATCGTAAATTCTTTTTCCAAAAATTAAAAAGACAATGTACTTTTTCCCTAGTATAGTTAATTAACTTAAAAATATAACAAATTAAAGTTAGGGGTAGTAAATATGTCTAGATATGTAGACCAAGTAATTAATGACGAGATTTTAAACAAGCTGAGCTTGAAGAACAGATATTCTTTTTTGAATAATAACCTTATGGCAATATTGTCACCAGACCAGTTTAACTTTCTTAAAAAGGTTCAAAAATTCTGTATGAGGTATGAGAAGAAAAATGAAATAACTCATGGTCCCAATGAAGATGTCTATGATTGGATTCCAGATTTTGGAGCGGAAGGTTATATCACAAGAGCTCATAATTTTGAAGTAATTGATATTGTTTACGAAGAATATGGAGCAGTCGCAGACTTCCTTCGATATTTAGCAATCGATATATTTGATACTCAATTCGCAATGGGGAGTGGGGCAACTGTTTTAGCAATTAATCCCATTATAGAACACCATGAAAATATTCCTGAAAGATTAGAAGCTCTTAAGGATCTCGTGACTGGAGAAGCACCAGGTTGTATTTGTATTACAGAGCCAGAGAGGGGTTCTGACGCAGTCCATCAACTAACAACCTGTGAGGAACAGGAAGATGGTAGTTTTTTACTAAATGGAGAAAAAGTCTTTAATACTAATGCACCGAAGTCCAAATGGGCAGTCGCTTATGCAACTGCAGAACAGAATAATGGAAACTTGATGGCACAGTTCCTTATCAATACAAACTGGGAAGGCTGGAAGTGTCAAAGAGTTAATATCCCTTGGGTTCCAAAATTATATTTAGGCCATGAATGGTTTGAAAATCTACGCGTCCCAAAAGAGTATATACTTGGACCTGTCGGTAAAGGAAGAGAACATATGTTTGAAGGATTGGTACTAGAGAGAATTGGAATCGCTTGTGGGGCTATTTCACAATGCTGGGGTGCCCTTTCACATGCTGCCATTTATGCTAATATGAGAAAACAATTCAATCAAGAAATTCTTAAGTTTCAGGGAGTAGGATTTCTGCTAACAGATTTATGGGCTAAAACCACAAACTTAACGCTCGGATTATTGAAATTCTGTGAGGCTTATGATGACAAAATTGAAAAATTTCAAGGAAAAATACCCGCGAATATTTCTAGGGCTATGGTAGCAAGCGCGTCTCAGTTTAAATATCATTGTACTAGCCTTTCCAAACAGATATGTTATGAAGCGGCTAATCTTATGGGTGGGGCGGGTTTGTCAGATAACACTCAAATGCAAGATTATGTAAATATTTCGAGAATCCAAGAAATTGTTGGTGGAAGCCGTCAAATTCAGCAATATATTATGAGTATGGCTTTAAGGCAACTATTTAAGATGCTTTAATGTTATTTTTCTTTCTTTTTTATTTCTTTATCATTTATGTCAATTATAAATTAATCTAAAATTCTTTTATTTCTTACATTATTAATAAGATTAAATTAATTTGTAAATGAAAATCCAAAAAAAAAGGATAGAAAAATGGAAGATTTACTAAATATAGCTAAGAATTCGTTTCCACCTGTATCAGGATCGGAAAAGGTAAAAGGTATAAATGATGAAGTCGAAATTTTATGGGATAACTGGGGAATCCCGCATGTTTACGCTAAATCATTGAGCGATGCATATTTTGCTCAAGGTTATCTCCATTCAAGACATAGATTATGGCAAATGGAAACATTTAGGCGTTTAATTTCTGGTGAGCTATCAGAATTAACAGGTGAAGCAACGATCCTCAGTGATAAATATTATAGAACACTTGGTTTACATCGATTAGCAAAAAAGTGTGTGTTAAATCTAGAAAAAACTAAGGATTCTAAAGAATATCATTGGATGAATGCTTATATAAATGGTGTAAATTCTGGTATAAATCAAGCTCAAAAAAATCCACCAATTGAATTTTCGATCTTAGATGTTAAACCTCGTGAATGGTTATTCGAAGATTCTTTTAAAATAATTAGTATGATTGAATGGAATTTAAGTAGTTGGAATATTCCATATGAAGTTTTACGACAACATATTATAAATAAAGTGGGAATTGAGAAGGCAAAACAGTTTATTCCTTTTTTTCCAGAGACATATGTTGATGTACCTAAGGGAAGTAATGCGTGGGCAATTAGTCCAAATAAATCTGAATCTGGAGCAGTATTGTTAGCAAATGATCCTCATCTAGCTCTCACTAATCCAGCTATATGGTTTTTAATTCATTTAAATTGCCCAGAATTAAATGTAATAGGTACTTCTCTTCCAGGATTACCTATGGTTGTAATAGGACATAATGAAAATATCGCATGGGGATTAACCAATGTAACTGCTGATACTATAGACTTATTTGAGTTAGAGATAAATCCAGAAAATAAAAATCAATACAAATATAATGGCGATTGGTTGGATTTTGAAATAGTTAATGAGAAAATTACTATACGAGGCAATACTGAACCACTAGAGCATGAAGTTCTAATTTCAAAATTTGGTCCAGTAGTAGAGTATTTTGACAAAAACCAAAGGTACTATAATTTTAATCTCCCTGGGAAATATGCATTAAGATGGTCTAGTTTTGAGCCAGATCTCCAAAGTAATATTAAAGGTTTTATTCATATAAACAAAGCTTCAAATTGGCAAGAATTTAGAGATGGAATAAAATATGTAACAATTAATCCTCAAAACTTTATTTATGGTGATAAAAATGGGAATATTGGCCATCAACATGGTGGAAGAATTCCTGTAAGAAACTTTGGAGATGGTTCTACAATAACTCCTGGTACAGATGAAAAATATAATTGGAAGAGTTTATCTTCTTTTGATCAATTATTTTCTGTTTTTAATCCGAAACATGGCTTCGTTTATACTGCAAATTTTAACGAAGATAAATCTCCAAATGGTTTATTAATAGCACAGGATAGGATATCTCCATATAGACAAATTAGATTAAAAAAACTATTACAATCGAAAGAGAAGTTTTCAATTGATGATTTTAAAGAATTTCAACTTGATAGATACACTGAAGAAGCAGCAGAACTACTACCCATTATGTTAAATCATCTTAAAACTATAAAAGAATCAGGTCAATATTCTGATTTAATCTCAATATTAGAAGAATGGGATTACTTTTTAACTAAGAACAGTATTGCTGGCACTATTTTTAAAATATGGCATCAAAAAATGCTTGAAATTATTCTTAAACCTATTTTAGGTGAAGAACTATTAATTTTATATTCTGGAAGTCGTCCATTTAATTTAAAGAAAATCATCGAGGCATACCAAGAGAATTTAGATGAATTGAAAGACATTCTACTCAATTCATTTAAAAATGCAGTAATTTTTCTAACAGATACCTTATCATCAGATTTCAATAAATGGCAATGGGGAAATTTACATAAGCTTACACTTACTCACCCATTTTCACTTGTTAACAAGGATGCCAGAGCGCTAAATGCTGGCCCTTTTAAAATCGGTGGAGATGAAAATACACTTAATAACGGATATTATGATCGCTTAAGTAATTATGAAGTAATTGTTGGACCTTCTTATCGACAAATACATGACTTATCCGATTGGGATAAATCGGTTGGTGCTTTACCAGGTGGGCAATCTGGATTACCTTTCCATAAACATTACAAGGATTTAATAAAACTATGGGTAAAAGGTAAATATATTCCATATTTATTTACACGAACAGCAATTTTAAATAACTTAGAAGGAATTTTCAAACTAATTCCAATATAAAAAGAAAAATAAATTAAATAAAAATATTATTTTTTATTGAACTGACATCTTAAAGAGTGTCCTCAACGAGAGTGACATAATGTATTGTTGAATTTGTCGTGAACCACCGATGATCTCTTGAATTCGGGAAATATTTACATAATCATGCATAAGAGTGTTATCGCACAATCCTGCACCACCCATTAGATTAGCACATTCATAGCAAACATCTTTGGAGAGAGCAGTAGATTGATATTTAAACTGAGAGGAACTTGCTAGCATCGCTTGAGAAACATTACGTGGGATATTTCCTTCAAATTTAATAAATTTCTCATCGAAGCTTTCACAGAATTTTAAAAGTCCAAGGGTTAAATTTGTTGTTCTTGCCCATAAATCTGTTAATGTAAATCCTACTCCCTGAAACTTAAGAATTTCTTGTTGAAATTGTTTTCTTAAATTTGCGTAGATTACAGCATGAGATAACGCTCCCCAGCATTGAGATATTGCACCGCAAGCAATAGCTATTCTTTCGGGTACTAGTCCCTCAAACATATGCTCTCTTCCCTTGCCGACAGGTCCTAGGACATATTCTTTTGGGACCCTTAAGTTTTTTAACTCTTCTTTTCCGATATAAACTTTAGGAGTCCATGGTATTCCTACGCGTTCACAATTCCAGCCGTCCCAGTTTGTATTGATAAGAAATTGTGCCATCATATTCCCTTTATTTTGTTCAGCGGTGGCATACGCAACTACCCATTTTGATTTTGGTGCATTGGTATTAAAAATTTTTGTACCATTTAATATGAAGCTCCCATCTTCCTGCTCTTCACAGGTGCTTAATTGATGGACCGCGTCAGAACCTCTTTCTGGCTCTGTAATTAGGATTGCACCCGGTGATTTACCAGTTACCAACTCTTTTAGGGCTTCAAGCCGTTCGGGAATATTATCATGATGTTCATGGACTGGATTGATTGCCAAAACAGTTGCTCCACCTGCCATAGAAAACTGAGGATCAAAACTATCAATTGCAATAGTCCTCATTAAATCTGCTGCCAATCCCCACTCCGGATAATTCATATCAATTTCTTCAAATGCATGTTGTCGAGTAATATATCCCTTTTCTCCAAAAGCTGGAATCCAACTGTACGCGTCTTCATCTGTTCTGTGAGTAATTCCATTTTTCTTTTCAAATCTCAAACAAAAACGTTGGACTTGTCGTAAAAAATTGAATTCATCTTGAGTTAAAATTGCAGTTAAATTATTGTTAATAAATGCATATCTATTTTTTAAGCTCAGTTTATCAAGAATCTCGTCACTAATTACTTGGGTATCAAACCTTTGCTTTTCAGCCATTTTGATTTATCACTTACTTTCAGTAATTATTTTTTAATTTTTCAAATTGGGATTTTATTTTTAATATAACTTAATATTGCATAATAAGGTTTGTTCAATTTCTATAAAAAATTTTATTTTCAAAAATTTGAAAAAGAATATATGAAAATAAAATATTTTGAAAGTTAAATAATAAATGATG
>JBHLRA010000064.1:0-1375 GCA_048883045.1 Candidatus Thorarchaeota archaeon
ATCTCTTTAAAATATAAATCTAAAATATTAAATATTCCTTGAAAAATCATAATTTTAAAATGAAAGCATAAAATCTTAATAATGTACAATTAAAAGATTATTTTTAAAAAATTAATATTTTATCCTTTTCTACTAAAGGAATTTATACAAAAACTCATATAATTAAGTTTAATTAGTCCATAAACTTTGCTTAAACTTTATTATCTCTAATTATCGCTAATTCCATAAAATAAATATAAAAAGTAAAAAACCTTCTTAATCTCATAACTAGATACTGTTATATTGGTTTAAAAACAATAATTATACTTAACAAAACAATAATGACAAACTCAATTTTTGGCACTTCTGGTATTAGGCGAATATTTCAAAATTATTCTGAATCTGATCTTATGTTCACGCCTATCATGAGTCTTGAAGTTGGTTTGGCGTTGGGAACTTATTTAAAAGGAGGTAGTGTGGTTATAGGTAAAGATATTCGCACTTCCGCTCTACCCATTGAATATGCATTAATTTCTGGGCTTGTAAGTTGTGGATGTCATGTAAAAACATTAGGAATCGTTACCACTCCTACTCTTGCGGCATCATTACGCTCTTTAGATGCAGATGCGGGGGTTGTTATTACCGCTTCGCATAACACTCCAGAATATATTGGATTAAAACTTTGGAATCCATCGGGTGTTGGATTTTCACCAGAACAAGAAGAGGAGATATCTCGTATTTATGATGAAAAGGATTTCATTAAAATTGAATATGATCAAATAGGGAAGGTAACTGAAATTAACGATATAAATGATATTCATATTTCAAATATAACTAATCGAATTAAATTTGATGGAAATAAATTAAATGTTATTGTTGATCCTGGAAATGGTTCTGCTTGTGATATTGTACCGAAGCTTCTCTCGACTTATAATATCAATATTATGACGATAAACAGTCAAATGGATGGAAGATTCCCAGGACGTCATTCAGAACCAAATAAAGAAAATTTAATTCAAATTTCAAAGTTTTTAAAAATATCCCAACACGAAGATATTGGAATAGCTCTTGATGGAGATGCTGATAGAGTAATCTTCTTGGATGAAATCGGTGAGATTGTTGATCCTATTCGGTTATTAGCATTAATGGCAAAACATTATATTTCGGAACATTCTTTGTCTGAAAATGAAAAGAAAGTTGTCACCCCTGTCAATTCATCAAGTTTAATAGAAGATGTCCTAAATCCTCTTGGTTGTGAAGTTATAAGAACTGAAGTCGGAGACATTAAAGTTGCGCTAGCTTTGCAAAAACATGGAGGATTTTTAGGAGGTGAGACATCAGGGACGTATATTTGGCCTCAATTTCACTATGGCCCAGAATCAATTGTAACTATTGC
>JBHLRA010000064.1:1475-14094 GCA_048883045.1 Candidatus Thorarchaeota archaeon
ATTTTCTAAATACTCATATATCCCTATGATAATAGCCTTTCTCTCTTTTAAACGCTTTAACAAATTTAGGAGATTTTGTTTTCTTTCGTCGTTTTCATAAGGAATTATAGCTAAAATACCCGTATTCGAATCGGCTAGAGTTATGGGACCATGAGGAAATTCTGCAGTCGAATAGGCTTGCCCAAATATTCTAGACCCTTCTTTAAGCTTTAAAGCAGCTTCCATTGCAGTAGCATATTCAGGACCACTTCCGAGAATGAAACAATAATTAATATTTTTGAAGAAATATACATATTTTTTTATTTTTTTGTGTAGTAAAGGTAATAATGAATTAATCCTATCTGACATTCTTACTAATTCTACCCAAATTTGATTATATTCTTCACTTATAACAGTCTTGTTCTCTCTGGCAATCTCAAGTGAAAGCATAGCTAATATAGCTAAACTTGCTACATATGTTTTAGTAGCAAGTACAGATTCTTCCTCTTTACAATTTAAACCAAGATTGAAATCACATATTTTTGTTAAATCAGAATCTAAATTATTAGTTATTCCAATTGTTAAACAACCAATCTCTTTTGAGATCTCAATTGAATTAATCGTGTCTTTTGTTTTCCCACTTTGAGAAATTGCTATAACACAATCTTCTTTCCCTAGTATTGGTTTTATTAAATAAAGAAATTCCATTGAAAATTCTGTAAAAGTAGGAATTTTAGTTAATCTATTAAACATATATGACATTGCATATCCTGCATGATAAGAACTCCCAGCTCCAATAATATAAATGTGATGTGTCTTTCTTTTAACAATTTTTGTAGCTATTGTGGAAATCAAATCCTTTTGATTGAGGACTCTATTTAAGCATTGAGGAATTTCAAATATTTCGCTTTGAGTTTGCTTTCCTAAATTCTGATCAATAATATTCACTTTCTCTTGGTTCATTTAAAATTTCACTTTAATATTTATTATATTAACAATATTATCCTAAATTCAATAATCTTAAAATACTTTTTAAAATATCTTTATTATGATAACTCTGTTTTTGATTCGGTAAAATGTGTGGCATATTTGGAATTGTCTCTAACCAAAAAAATATCAATATTGGTAAAATTGCCTTAGAAGGTATAAAGCGTTTAGAATATCGTGGCTATGACTCATGTGGAATTGTAACGCAATTTGATTCAAAATTATTTGTTAAAAAAGATGCGGGAAAGATTGATGAAATCCACAAAGAACTTAAATTAGATGAGTTTCCGAATGGTTCTAAATTAGCATTGGCTCACACTCGATGGGCAACTCACGGAGCTCCAACAAAAATAAACAGTCACCCTCACTTAGATTGTAATGATAAAGTCGCAGTAATTCATAATGGTATACTTGAAAATTTCATTGATTTAAGAGAAGAATTGATATCAAAAGGCCATGTTTTTAAATCAGAAACTGATACCGAAATTATACCACATTTAATTGAGGAGAACTTAAAGACAGATGGAGATCTAAAAAATGCAGTGGTAAATGCCATAAAAAAATGTAAAGGTGCTTATGGTTTAGCTATTTGCCATGCTGATTACCCAGATACTATTATAGCTGTCCGTAGAGAGTCACCTCTCATTGTTGGAATAGAAAAAGGTAAAACTACCTATTGTGCCTCAGATATCCCCGCTTTTCTTCCATATACTAATGAATGTTACATTTTAGAAGATGATGAGATGGCAATAATAAAAGCAGGGACAGCAAAATTTTATGATATAAATAATAGTCAACTTCCCAAACATAAAGAGATTCAGAAAATAGAATGGAGTATCGAAGCAGCAGAAAAGGGGGGATTTGAACATTTTATGCTTAAAGAAATTTATGAGGAACCATCAGCTCTAAGGCAGACTATGAAGATCTCAAATGAATCATTAAAAAATTTTGCTGAAACCTTATTAACTGCTGAAAGAATATATATTACGGCAGCTGGAACATCTTTCCATGCTGCATTAGCTGGAAAATTCATTATTACACAATTTTTAGGAAAATATATTCAAGCAATTGAGTGTTCTGAGTTTAAAACAGAGTTAGAGAACTCATTGGAAGAGAATTCTGTTATTATCGCAATTTCCCAATCGGGGGAAACTATAGATTTGATTGAGGCAATTAGATGGGCAAAACAATCTAAGCCAAGCGTAAAGATACTATCGATTACTAACATCGTTGGCTCATCTATAACTAGACATTCTGATAAAGTTTTAATCACTCAAGCAGGACCAGAGATCGGAGTTGCAGCAACAAAAACATTCGTTACTCAGGTTTTAGTTCAGTCTTTAGTGGCTTTGGAGATTGCAAAGTTAGTTGGGAGTAAATCTAACGAGGAAATCCAAAAATATTATAATGCTCTATATTCTACTCCAAAAGTTATAGAGGATTTTCTTGAGAATAATATTGATTTAATTAAATATATTGTAAGAAATTTAGAAAAAAATCTGAATTTCTTCTTTTTAGCCCGAGGAATTTCAATCGCAACAGCAAAAGAAGGCGGTTTGAAATTAAAAGAAGTGGCATGTCGCTTTATTGAAGGATATTCTGCTGCGCATGCAAAACATGGGCCAATATCTTTGGTGAGAGAAGGGTATCCAATAATATTTATTGCACCTCCAGATGGGACTTATGAACGGCTAATTGGAAATTTAATGGAGTTCAAATCAAGAGGAGGTAAGATAATATCACTAGTGGTGATAGATGATAAAAAAATAGCGAATTTGAGCGACATTACTATTCGAATTCCCCAATCAGGAGATAAATATAATACTCTTTTTAGTCCGATAACATTCATTCCCGCTCTTCAACTTTTAGCATATTATGCGGCTTTAGAACATAATTTAGATCCAGATAAACCATTAAATCTAGCTAAGACAGTTACGGTGCATTAATTTTAATAAAAAGGATTAGGCTTTTTTTTAATACCTTCAAATGGATCATTGTAATAAAGAGTATCAGGAGCTACATCTTCTTCAACTAAAGTATGCGCTCCTATTACGGAATTTTCACCGATTTTTTTCCCACACATAATACTAGCATTTATACCTGTTTGAACATTTGGACCAATAATAGCTCCTAATTTTCTACGACCAGAGTTTATTCGTTCACCTTTTATAGTTACCCATACACTTTTATTATCAAAACGTAAATTTGATATTTTCGAACCTGCCCCTAAATTTACATTTTCACAAACAACTGAATCTCCAATATAATTAAAATGAGGGATATTTGAACTAGAAAAGATTATTGAATTCTTGATTTCGCTAATACCAATATGACATTTATCTCCAATGGAACAATATGGTCTGATAAAAGCGTTTGGGCCAATTAAACTATTTTCCCCAATATAACAAGGTCCTTGAATATAAGAACCTGATCTTACTATGGAACCTTTGCCGATATACACATTCCCATAGATCTGAACATTTTCTTCAATCTTACCTAATATTTTTTTTTCAATTTTGTCTAAAATATATCTATTAGCATCTAAAAACTGCCAAGGTAATCCAATATCACTCCAAAACAAATTCTTATTAATATAGCCCTGAATTCTTCCATTTAGTTGGTTTATTAAAATTTCCATAGAATCAGTAAATTCATATTCCTCTCGAATAGATTTCTTAGTCATTTCAATTGCTTGAAATATATTTGAATTGAATATAAAAACTCCAGCATTTGCTAAATTTCCTGCATTCATCTCTTTTGATGGTTTTTCAATTATTTTTTCGACAAAACCATCTGAATTTAAAGAAACAATGCCAAATTCTTCGGGATTTTTCACTTCCATCAATAATATTATCCCTTCTATATTGTTTTCTTTAAATTTTTGAACAATTTCTTGATAAACTTGAGGGTCTACTAATAAATCACCATACATAAACAATACAGGTTCATTGTTTGCAAAAGTTTTACCGTATCCAAAAGCATGAGCCGTTCCCAATTGCTCCTCTTGTTTGATATAATTAATTTTTATGCCAAATTTCTCTCTTCCATCTCCAAAATAATCTTTAATTAAATTTTCTTTATAACCAACAACAAGTAAAATCTCTTTTATTCCCGCGTTCTTTAAACCTAAAATAGTATGTTCTAATAAGGGTTTTCCAGCAATTGGAATTAAGGGTTTTGGTTTTGTAGAGGTGATTGGTCTTAATCTTTTTCCTTCTCCCGCGGCAATGATAATCGCTTTCATATAAAGCATTAGGTTATTATTTTATTAAAAGCTTCTTACGATTTCAAATACTTATTTACTAATCTTTCTCAATACTAAAGAGATGGCCGCTCCAAGCTCCTAATTCTACATATAAACCATATTTATACAAATCTTCTCCATTGTATGTGTAAGATTTTTGATGAAGTAAATCTGTGAATGTCCATTTGTGAGTATCAAAATGAAAAGGACTAATTCTTACATGAGCTTTTGATGGATTTAGACTATAATTAACAACAATAAGACGATAACTTTTATTTGTCCACCATAAATAGGATATTATATTTAAAAATGAATAATCATCAGAATTAACTGATTCCGTTTCACAGAGTGCCCAACTGGCACTCTCAAAGTCTCTTCCTGGTATAGATTTCAATAATTTTTGGTAGAAATCTATTGAACTTTTGTCATCTTCTTCATTTGCAGGTCTTCCTAATTGAACTGGTAATTTTATTTTATATCCACGGGTTTGTCCTTCATATATTAATCTTGCCCCAGGTAACGTAAATGCTAAAAGTGCTGCTGCATAAGATTTGTCTTTTCCAAATTTTTCTATAGCTCTTAACTCATCATGATTCTCAATAAATCTTAAAAGCTTACTTTGATAAGCCCACTCCGCTTTAAGATGATCCCGAACAGAGATTGCATTTTCATGAGCTAATCTTTCATAAAGCCTTTTATCATAACAGAAATCAAATCCTTGTTGCTGAAGTTCCCATTCCATATCCCAATATACTTCTGCTATAAATAAAAAATTAGGGTATTTTTGTTTTATAATAGGAATTATTTCTTCCCAGAATTCTTTATTAGGAATACTTCCTGCTTTTTTTCCCCAAGTTCTACTAAATATTTTATTTGTCATCAACATAGCCATATCACAACGAACTCCATCACAAAGTTCAGCTATGCTTAATAAAGTATTAATAGTTTTACGACGAGCTTCAGGTGAAAAAGCATTAATCTGAATAACATCAGTCCATGGAGGAAAATTAGGATCACGTCCATAAGCATAAACAGAATCGCCAATAGAGAAATAATCATAAGGATGTGTCATCAAATCATCTAATGTTCCTTCAATAAATAAATCAGACTCAAAAGTCCATAATGAATCGATTGAAACATGGTTTGGAACATAATCTAATATTAATCTGATATCCTTTTCAGCTAATCTCTTTTTGATCATCTTTAAGCCATCAAGGCCTCCAAAAATCTTATCTACATGATAGTAGTACACAGAGTATGGAGATCCTACAACATCTCCGTCCTTAAAATCATATAAAGCGTTATGATATTCTTTTTGTAAACCCGGATGTTCAAGAGCTATTTTTTTACTGGCAGGACTTCTTTCCCACACTCCCATTAACCACACAGCATCAAAATTTTTCAATTCTTGATCAAGAAATTGTTCAGGAATATTTTCTAAAGTGATTTCTTCATTATATTTTTCAGATAAGAAATGAACCCAAGGCCATGTATTAATCTCATAAATTCTTGGATTTTTAACCCATTTTTTGTTTTTGATTGGCATTCCAGTATTAACCTTAAAATTTTTAAATTAAATTAATAAAAAAATTGTGGATTCCTTTGTTCTAGAAAGGAATATATATAAATTTCTTTATAATCATTATAATATTAGAAAAAATAATATATATTTTGGTAAAAAATGAGTGAAGAGAAAGAAGCCTTACGGAAGTTAATAATGCTTATATCAGATCTACGTGCTAAAGATGAAGAGCGTTATGAAGCCCACGTAAATTTTATGAACGAAACAATCAAAATGATAAGCGCAATTGAATCTCAAATGAATAAACATTGGAGTACTGTATTGGAATCCCTAAATGATTTAAATGAGAGTATTAGTGCTAACTTGGATTCTTTACTTACAGGAATTAATCCAAAAGGATTAAGAGAAACCTCCAAATCACTGAAAGAAATAATGGATACAATGAATAAAAGTGTCCAATCAATGAATCTTGAGAAAGTATTAAGTGAATTAAAAGTTTTGAAAGCGGGAGGAGTTACTTATGTTCCAACAGCACCAGTTGCAGTAGGACAACGACCTGAAGCGATAACGGCAGATATTAGTCTAAAGTCAACAGCTTTAAAGACTCCTGGCGGAGCAACAACTCAAGCAGCTAGTGGGGAACCAGAATGGGTTGATCCCCATGAAAAAGCAAAGAAAGAGAAGGAAGAGGATCAGCATTTACTCAAGCCATCTGACTTTTTTGGAACGTAATTATTTCTTTCAGTGATATAATTCCATAAAAGATCTTAATTTAGCTCTAGTTTGTTCTATATTCTCACCAATCTTCTTAAACTTAAGACTGATTGAAGGTACTTTAAGTTCTGTCCTGATTTTATTTTTCAGTAAATCATAACAATTGTAATTAATATTGCAATCAGACAATTGGTTAATAATAAAACCATCAACTTTTACTTTTTTTATATACTTTAAATACGAATTTGTAAACACTTCGCAATTATCTAAGCAAAATAATCCTTTAATTGCCGAACTCAAAAGGAAACGGGCATATTCTTCAATTGGATCAGAATTCTTCGATACAGGTATTTCTTCTAATAAACCTAATAAATCCCAATCAGAATATAAAATCTTTCCCCCCAAATCATAAATAATTTCTTGAGCTTTTGGTTCCCAGCCATTAAATATAGGAGATAACAATATTGTTGGCATGTTTGATACATCCATTCCCACGCCTTTTTTTATTCGCTCCCTCATCTCTTTGACTAATTGACTAATATTTTCTAGATACCTCTGCGCATTGGAATTATAATCTTGAAAAGAAATAGTTAATAATGCTAATATTTCTGCAAAGGTAGCAGGATTACATGGATAGAAATCGGAAGTACAAATCTCATCAATAATAGCTTTATAATATCTCTTTACTTGATTCCCTATTCGAAATTGTTTATTTAAACTATTATCTGTTACCAAGTTACCAGTTATGTTTTCAATTTCTATAATGGCTTTCTTTATATTATCAGTCATTTTTTCTAAATTATTATCTGTAACTTCCTTTTCCGGTTGAGGTATTTCTACCCAAATTTGATTTGGAATTTGGGTTTTTAAAGATTTAAAGTAAGAATTACATTTACTGCATCTAATTGTGAAATTTAAACTATAATCACAAATATTTGCTTCAGAAACATTCATGCCATAAATTGCTTTAATGCCATAACAAAAATCTGATAATATATTTTTAGAAATTGCCAAATCATATAATAAGTTATATTTTTTATTGATTGAACTAATTACATCATTCAATACATTGTCTACTATTTTAAGAAAATCAACTTGACGAGCAATACCCAATAATTTGGTGGTTAAATTCCAACCAAATAGACTTGTTGCTGAATTTAAAGCAAGTAAATATAGATTAAGCTTGAATTTTTCCATTCGAATTGGAAATACTGGAATTGAGTCTGCGGCATAAACTAAATCAGGAAACCCCGACGCTACAGATATAAGTGTCTTTCTTTCTTTTGATTTCTTCTTTTGTAAATAATCTCTCCCCGTTAAGAAATTATATGCTATTTTTAAGACTGAGGTAAAGTTTACAACATCATCAGCATAAATACTCATATCTATATAATCTCCATAGTAGACAAAACAACTACAATTCCATTTCGATAACTAAATTTATTATTTTAATATAATTTGTTTAAAATTATTATAAACATTCCTAATTCATCATCATTGATTATTATGTGTCTTCCATATTTACGAATTCTTCTGGCAAATTGACTAATTATCCTTAATATCTATAATGAAAATATTGATCTCTATAACATGTAAATTTGAAGCTAATTCTATTTAAATGAAACCAAGGTTTAAATATTTCGGTCAATATGATTCATTAAAATATCCTTTAAAATTGTAATTTATATTTTCGCAAATTTTTCAATTAATATATGTACTATAACTAACATCACCTAAAGGATATAATTAAATCATAATTATATACTAAATTGAAATCCAAGATGAAGGAACACAAAATTGAATGGAAAGAGAGTTTAGTTAAAAGTATAATCTATAGATCAATCACTTTAGTACTCGGTACTTTAACTGCTTATCTTATAACGGGGAGCATTGCAGTAGCGACTGGGACTGCTCTCTTGACCGAAGCTGTGCAAAGTGTAAATTATTTCGTATATGAAATGGTATGGAGTAATGTATCCAGAAGAAAACTTGAAAAAAGAATAATTGAAAAACTTGAAAGAAGAGAAATTGAATTAAAATTAGATTTTTCGTCAATTAAAGAATTAGCATATCAACTCTCACAGATTGATACCTTTGTTCCTGAAATATATTCTTCTACAAAAAGAATTTTTGATAATATGTTGAAAAATGAAAATCTAAAAGAAATACATGAAGAGATCGAAAAATATAAAGAATACTTTAAAACAGTTCATTCAGGAAGAGATATATTAATTTCAAAAGAAAATGATAATCAATCTGATTAAAAATCTTCATCTTGATAATTAATAATTTTTATGCAAAAAATTAAATATCCTCATTGTTTTTAATAAAGTAGATAAAAAAATGATTTGATATCCTTTTAGCGTAATTATCCCTTTATAGTAAGTTGATTATCAAATAGGATTTTACAAAAAAAAATTTATTTTTGCCTTTTATTAAGGATTTTATTTAAAAATCAATCCAGTTGGAGAATTTGATATAAACTCTAAGGGAAAATTAAGCATTTAATACTAGAAATTCAAATTGAATAGCTAAATTACTTAAAGATGATGATATGGGTACAGAAGAAGAATTTATGAAAAAAGTATATGAAATTATAACTGAATTAGAGCTTCCTCTAATAGATGAAAGAGTTCAAGAAAAAGTGAATTTAAAATCCAGTAATGCTATAACTACAATTAAATTTATTTTTGAACAAGATGAAGCAATAATACGTGGTTTTTTAGGCTTAGCAGAATACTTCCATACAGTAGTAATAAAACAAAAAAATTACTTTTATATACCTCATGATCATAAATTGTTCATTTTAGAGAGTAAATGATAATAATTGTCTAATCTCTCTCATCTTTATTCCAGTTAGATATTCGTTTTTCTAATATTTGGATATAAATATCAAGTAAATTTTGTAAAATGATGATAATAATGAATAAATATTATTGTAGGAAATGTAAAAAATACCATTATAGAGGTAAAATTTATGTGGAGCATTTGAAATATAAAAAAGAACAAATACAAGAAGATATTCACCTTGATAATGATGATACAAGAATAAATTATAAGAAACTTAGGCCAATTGCTAAACGACAACTACATAGATTAGTTAAAAAAGCAAAATCTTCTGGTAATCATGAACTTTACAAAAAAGAGATTATAAAATTAATTAGAAATGAGAAGAGGAGGTAGATTTGGTAGATATACATAACTCTAAAGAGGAAGTAAGCAATTTAGATAGTTTGGATTATAAAATAAATAATATTGTAGCCACAGCAAAAATTAATGTTAGTGAGAAATTAGATCTAGTGAAAATAGCACGCAAATTATACGATTCAGAATATTATCCAGAAAGATTTCCCGGTTTAATTTATAGGCTAGATAATCCTCGAGCTACATTTCTGATTTTTTCAACGGGTAAAATGGTAATAACTGGGCTTGAATTTGTTAATGATGCGAATATTGCAGTAAAGAAACTACTAAAAAAGATAAAAAAATTTGGGATTAAAATAACTGAGCCAAAAATAACTGTTCAAAATATAGTTGCAACTGGTGATTTACACACTCTTATAGATTTAAATAAAGCAGTTTTGATAATGGATTATGTTATGTATGAACCTGAAGTTTTTCCTGGATTAATTTATAATATGAAAAATCCTCGGGCTGTTTTCCTTCTATTTTCAACTGGAAAGTATGTTTGTACAGGAGTGAAAAAGGAAGAATTGTTAGAAAAAGCAATTTTAAAGTTAGAAGAAGTGGTTAAAAATATGAAAATTACAAGAGAAGAAACCATTGAAGAAGAATTTGAATTAACATTCTTATAAAAAATCATAAAATTTAGATGTATTATATAAGGTTAAAAAATGGTTGAATTTTGTAAAAAGTGTGAGGGAATGATGCTTCCTTCTAAAGATAAGAATGCTAAGGTTCTAGTATGTAATTCTTGTGGTCAAACTAAACCCTTAGAAAAAGAAATTATCAAATCTTATAAATTAAACAAAGAAATATACCATCCACCAGGGGAAGAATTCAAGAATTTAGAAAAAATGAAAGATTGGAGAAAGAATTCTCCTGATTAATTTCATATATTGCAGATTAGAAAAAATGAAAAATTGTGAAACTGGCAAAAGGAATAATTTATGTACGATTTATAAAATTACACATTTAATTAAAAAAAAATGAATGAACAAACTCAATGAATTGATGAAGTAATTAAACAAAATAGAAAATTAAAAATTAATTTACTTTGTTTAACACTTTTTTTAAGATTGATTTATTAGATTTTGGATAAAATTGGGAATATTTTAAAATTTTATCTTTAATGATTCCATCCAATAATTTAGAAAGCTCAATTAACATCCTATTTTCATTTATATGATTATAATTCATTAAATATATTAGATCTAAAATCGTTTTTTCAAGATCTGAATATCTTACTTTTCCATCAATAATTCCAAAATTAAAGAATGCATTTTTAAACCTTAAAAATCTAAATTCTTTGCCTAAAATCTTTATAGACTTTCTTTTTAAAAATCGGTCATTAATGAGATAGATATACTCCTCTTGACTTTTATAATCATTATTTATTAGTTCCAATGCAGTATAGAGTCCATAATACCAATTTTTAACGCCTTTATGCATCAATGCTTTTGCTACAATTTCTAGAATAGAATATTTTAGCATATTTTTGTTAATTTCATCTACATTTTTCACATAATAAACATCATCTAAGATATTTACCAAAAAACCACGCGAAATTAAATAATTCTCAACAAGTCTATAATTATAATATAATTCTTCGCAATAATTTCTTAGTGTTTCAGAAGTTATGAATTCCTTCTTATCTTCTCTTATTCTTGTTAGGACTTGATTCATTTATCAATTTTAAAAGTTAAATTATATTTCATTCAATATTAAACAAAAAAATAACTAGCCTTTTCTTACTAAAATTTGTTTCGATGCATGAATAATTTCAAGTTTAGGTGAAGCTTGAATTTTTTTTATGATTTCGATTTGATTTTTTATAGTGCTCCAGTTCGACTTAGCCCTTTCAGAAATTTCACTTATCGTATGAAATTTCCCATCCTCCAGAGCATTAAATATATTATCTATTATTTCTAATGTAGATTTTCTTTGTGATTGACTTGCAGAAATGTCATATCACCAACTGATAATCTTTAGAAGTAAAAATTTTATTTTTAATATATAGATATTGTATATAAAAGTATATAAATTTACTTGATTTATTGACAAATACATTTATTTAAAAGGGTATTTATTTAAATAAAAAGTAAATTTATATCTATTTAAATAAGCATTATATTTTTATATCAAACATTGCTATAATAATATAGTGTTTACTATGTTCAAAACTATAACCACTAATAAATTAATAAATATGTCTATTTTTAATTTTCCACATATGGCTCATGGAAAACTCCAGAGCCGATTTTATGATTGATTAAGGAATTTTATCCCAAAATAGCTCCAAAAGGAGGAAATTTTATGATAGAAACTAATACTAATAGAATCAAAAAACCAAGAGCAAAGAAAATTTTAATGGCATGTATAGGTCAGTGTGTCCATGTAACAGGAACCTATAATTTTATGAATATTGCAACTCAACTAGGGTTTGAATGTTTATTTTTGGGACCTGCTATACCAAATTCAGTCATCATAAATAAAATTCAGGTATTAAAACCAGATATTTTAGGGCTTAGTTATCGACTAACACCATCTACTGTCATTCCTATACTTAAAAATTTTAAAGATAAATATGATAAATCTGAATATAAACCTCAGCAACTATTCTTTGCTGGTACTCCCGATGTAGTCAAAATTGCAAAAGAATTTGGTATTTTTCATGAATACTTTATCGGTGGAGAATCAAAACATAAAATAATCTCTATTTTAAGAAAAGATAAAGCTACATCCAGAGAAAGTGTCAAAAATCCAGAGGAATTAGTATCTCGTATAAAATGGAAAAAACCATATCCTATAATAAGGGCTCATTTTGGCTTACCACGCATGGAAGAAACTTTAAAAGGGATAAAAAAAATCGCAGACTCTGAAGTCTTAGATGTAATTTCAATTGCTCCAGATCAAAATACTCAAGCTAACTATTTCCATCCTGAAGATCAAGTTGAATATTTATCTGGTGCAGGTGGAGTTCCAATCAGAAC
>JBHLRA010000065.1:0-8456 GCA_048883045.1 Candidatus Thorarchaeota archaeon
ATTTGGTTTTAGCAAGTGGAGGGATGTTTAACACGTTCTATAATTTAGTTGGTAAAGAGTACCTCTCTGAAGATTTTACCACTAATATTGAAAAAATTACTCTAATGGAATCTGTTTTTATGGTTCATCTTGGTATTGATTTTGATCCTTCACGTTTTCAAAGAGCTGCATTATGTTATTATTATCTTACATATGATATTGAAGGGGCAATTAATGAAATGAGAGAAGGCCATTATCATGAAGGTGCTGATGGTTTTTTAATATATATACCATCTATGCATTCTCCAGAAATGGCACCTCCAGGAAAACATGCAGTTACTATTTATACAGTAGGACCTCACAAGCTTAAAGAGGGATCCTGGGATGAAAGAAAGGAAGAATTTGCCGATAAATTAATTATGGAAGCTGAAAAGATAATTCCAGGTTTATATGAGGGATCTGAAACTAAGATAGTTATGACACCAGATGATTTTAAGAAGCGAATAAATGTATTACGTCATTCTTTTGGAGGAACTGCTCCTGTTCTAGGACAAGCTAATCCTCCACATAAAACTGCAATTGAAGGTTTATGGTATATCGGTGCTTATAGTGAGTCTGGAGGTGGGGTTATGGGAGTTGCTGTTGGAGCAAGAAATGTAGTTAAAATGATTTTAAAAAAAAAATAAAATAAGGATTTTTAATTAAATCTATTTCTTTTTTAGATCTTTTGCAAATAAAATACGAGAGAAAATTTTAAAGAAAGGATATAGTAGGTGAACTCAATACGGCATCAGAAAAATTTGGAAAAGTTTTAGAAGTAGATCTTAAGAAAAAGTCATTTTCAGATAGTTTTTATAATAAAGATTTTATTATTCAGTTTTTAGGAGGTCCTGGTTTTGCTATTGATTATTTAATGCAAAATAAGGCATATGAGTATGATCCACTATCTGAGAATAATCCTCTAGTTTTTATGAATGGACTTTTAACAGGTACAACTTATCCATGTTCAGGGTTTTATTCAGTTTCAGCACGGTCCCCATTAACTAATATTTATGGGGAAGGTTTATCTGGAGGTTTTTTTGCGTCAGAATTAAAGAAAACACTGAGTGGAATTATATTTAAGAACAAATCTGATTCTCCTGTTTATTTAATTATTGAAGATGATCATTATGAATTAAAAGATGCTTCTGAATTATGGGGATTAACTACAGATAAAACAATCCAGGAGTTAAGAAGTAAATTAGGAAAGCAATATAAAGTAGCTAGCATTGGTCCCTCGGGAGAAAAATTAGTGCGATTAGCGTCAATTATGAATGATCATCATAGAGCCGTGGGAAGAACTGGTATGGGGGCAGTTATGGGATCAAAAAATCTAAAAGCAATTGCTGTCAAGAGTTCTAAAAAAATTGAATATTATAATGAGAAAAAATTCAATGAAATTTCAAGACCAATCTTTAAAGCATTTAAAGATTCACCTATGGCAGAGATACTACGAAATCTAGGGACCAATAATATCGATTATTTTGAACGGCTTTCGGATGTACCTCATAAAAACTGGTCATTACATAAATGGAGAGGTGTTAATGATATTTCAGGGGCAATAGTTCTCGACAAGTTACATGTAAAGAATAAACCTTGCTTCATGTGTCCATTTAGTTGTGGTAGAGAAATTGAAATAAAAGAAGGTCCATACAAGATACAGAATGCGGCGGGAGCTGAATATGAAACTACTGCTTCTTTTGGAGCCATGTGTTTGATATCTGATGTTGAAGCTATTGCCTATTTAAATGATGTTTGTAATAAGTTTGGTATAGACACCATCTCAACAGGATGTACGGTCGCTTTTGCTTTAGATTGTTATGAAAATGGAATAATAACGGAGGGAGATGTCGGATTTCCTTTAGAATGGGGAGATGCAGATGCCATTATAAAACTTACTGAATTAATCTGTAAAAAAGAAGGTATTGGTGAAATTTTAAGCAATGGTTCTAGAAAAGCTTCCGAAATAATAGGTAAAGGTTCTGAAGATTTATTATCTGATGTTAAGGGACTAGAAGCTCCAATGCACGATCCTCGAGCAATTTTTCCACTCGGATTACAATATGCTACTTCAAATCGTGGAGCGTGCCATGGTAGAGGGTATGGAAATGACCAATATTCTGGGTTCACTGGTTTTAATGATATTTTGAAAATTACAAAAGAGAAACGTATTCGGGATCGTACTATTGATGATCCTCAATTTGCGAGAGATATAGCAATTACTCAAAATTTAGCAGAGGTAGTTAATTCTTTAGGTGTATGTAAACAAACCATGACTTCTGGAACCCAAATTGTAGAGGATCTTTTTGATAAAATTTTAGATTCTATTTACTTTTTGACTAGTTTAAAGTTGAAATTGAAACAATTACTTACAATTGGAGAACGGATTTTTACTCTAAAAAGATTATTTAATACCAAGTGTGGAATAACTCGAAAAGACGACAAAATTCCTCCACGATTGAAATTTCCGTTAGAAAGAGGATTAACTAAGAACAAAATACTCAAGATTGACTCTATGCTAGAGGAATACTATAAATATAGAGGATGGGACGAAAATGGTATCCCAACTTTGAATAAATTAAAAGAATTAAATATTGATAATTATTAATTTGAGGATTACAAAATGGTACAAACTTTTAGAATACCTTGGGCTGCTTGGTATGGTGACCAAGATCTTGCTCTTAAATTTCCCGATACTTGGGATGTTAAATTATATAATATGAGAAATGCTCCTGAAATATCGAGAGAAGAAATTGAATCTGCAATAAATAATCCTATTGGTACACCAACACTTAAAGAAATTGCTCAAGGTAAGCAGAATGCTGTGATTGCCATTGAAGATATTTCAAGACCTTCCTATTTAGAGGAAATATTAAATATAGTATTAGATCAGTTAAATAATGCTGGGATAAATGACGAAAAAATCACTATAGTTTATGCCATTGGTTCTCATAGGCCTTTAAATAGGCAAGATTCTATTAAAAAAGTAGGTTTAAGCATAGTGGAAAGGCTTAATATTGAAAACCACCATCCATACGAGAATTTAATTTATGAAGGAGAATCTAATTTTGGAACTCAAATTTATTTAAATAAAACTTATCATAGTGCTGATGTGAAGATTGCCATAGGATCTGTGATACCTCATCCATTGGCAGGATTTGGTGGTGGAGCTAAAATTATATTACCAGGGATCTGTGGGATTCAGACTCTTGAGGAAAATCACAAAGCAGGTCTTAGAGGCATAGGAATTGGAGTTGGTATTGTAACAGAATTAAGAAAAGATATTGAAAATGTCTGTAAGAAAGTAGGATTAGATTTTTCTATAAATATTGTATCTACAATGAAAAGAGGGATAGCAGGTGTGTATGCAGGAGATTTTATTGAAGCCCATAGAAAAGCTATGGATTCTGGAAAAATAATATATTCTACTGATGTGCCTTCTGATTTAAATTTAGATATTGGATTTTTCAATTTGTATCCAGAAGATACTGAATTGTCTCATGCAATTAAAGGATTTAATTTTATATTTAGTACAAAAGGATTAATACACAGAAACAGTTCTATAATTTTTTTAACAGCTGCAAGTGAGGGGAGAGGTTTTCATTCCTTACAAGCAGAAACAGGAGCTAAGTTATACAAAAATTGGGGAGATATTCCTTGGTTTAAAGGATTCGTGAAGAATAAGAATTTTGGCATCTATTCCCCTAATGTTAATAGAGCAGATATCTTACATTTTTACCCTCGAAAAACAATATTTAGCAAAAATTTTGATGAACTGATAAGAAAATTGGAAGAAATTCATGGGAAAACACCTAAAGTTGGTATTTTTCCATGCAGTATTCAATTACCAAAAAAGTGATTTCCTTATGAGATAGTTATTTATATGACTTTAATCTAAAGTTTTTTAGAAAATTTTTATTCAAAATGTGTTTAAAATGGAAGAGAACCGATCAAAAGAATATTCAAATAGAGATGCTGCTTTCTATAGTTTTGGACAGATTTCCTTGATTACAGCTTATCAAGCGTTCACGTTTTTAATTTTTACTTTCTATTATGCAGTTGTTGGGCTTGATGTAGTATTAATCTCAATAGGATTTTTAATATGGTCAATATGGAATGCTTTTAACGATCCTCTGATGGGTTATATAAGTGATAGAACACATACCAAATGGGGTCGTAGAAGACCTTACATTATGATTGCTTTAGGTCCACTTAGCCTTGTTATGTTTTTCTTATTCTTTCCGCCGCTCTCTTACGGAATTACAGACCAAACCAGTAATTTCATATATTTCATTATTATTATTCTTGTTTTTGAGTTGTGTTATACTACATATGACATTAATCTCACATCTATGCTCCCTGAAATATTCATTACAAAAGAATCTCGGATAAAGGCAAATAACGTTCGTCAGGTTTTTGCGATTTTTGGATTAATTTTTGCTTTTATTTTACCCAGTTTTTTTATTGAGGACTATGCAAATCCTGCTTATTTAAACAATTATGCAATTTTTGGGATAGTTTTAACTGTAATTATCATAATCGTTGGTTTAATATTCTTAAAATTCTCACCACGAGAAAGAGAAGAATTCCAACAAGATCACAAAAATGTTCCAGGCTTCTTTGCCTCGTTTAAAATATGTATGAAAAATAAATCTTTTCGATGGGCAATTCCGGCTTTTATGGGTGATTTTTTTGTTGATACAATACTTCCAACAATATTACCACTCTATGGAAAATATGTATTAGGTATTGGTGAAGGAGATTCATTTTTTATATCTATATTATTAGGATTAACATTTTTATCGGCAGCAATATTTATTACATTTTTATGGAAACCTCTTGCAGCAAAAATTGGCATAAGGAAGATGTGGATGATATCGTCTGCAGTATGGATAGCTACTCTAGCACCACTTATGTTTATCTCTGACAGATGGTCTGCATTAATTGTTTTCTTTTTAGTTGGAATAGGATTAGCGGGTTCATTATATTCAAAAGATCTTATTGTTTCTGATATAATTGATGAAGATGAAGTAAATACAGGCACAAAAAGAGATGCAAGTTATTTTGGTATTTATATCTTCTTTCTAAGAGTTGGATATATTTTTGTATTTCTTTCAATTAGTCTAGTATTCACTAATGTAGGATGGAGAATTTTTGAACCGACTACAATTTCACAATCACAAATAATGGGTTTGAGATTGTTAACCTTTGTTTTTCCAGCAATTGCTTTATCTGTTATTATTCTAACAATGCTTAAATATCCACTCCATGGTGATCGTTTAAAAGAAGTTAAAGAAAAATTAACTCTAATTCATACAGAAAAGAAATCTAAGGTTGGAATGTAATTAAATTTAAATTTTTTATTTTCTTTATTATTTAAATTTCCAGAATTGCTCCTTTTGCGGCAGAAGATACAAGCTTTTTATACCTTAATAGAGCTTTACTTTTAAATTCTTTCTCTACTGGTTCCCACCCTAAGAATCGTTCTTTTAATTCTTCTTCTGTAAGTTCTACTTCAAGAATTCTATTTGGGATATCGATATTAATTATATCTCCATTTCTCAATGCTGCAATAGGACCACCTACATAAGCTTCTGGGCTCACATGTCCTATACAGGGACCCGAAGTAGCGCCAGAAAATCGTCCATCTGTAATTAATGCTACTTTATCCAGTTTACGTCGTGTCATTAAATTTGCTGTCACTGCTAACAACTCTGGCATACCTGGCCCCCCTTTTGGTCCCTCGTATCGAATTATAATAACAGAATTATTCTTAATTTTATTTAATGCTAATGCATTAATAGCTTCTTGTTCATAGTCAAAACAAATAGCGGGACCTTTAAATTTTAACATTCCTCTATTCTTTACTGCAGATTGTTTTACTACTGCCCCATCTGGTGCTAGATTTCCTTTTAAAATAACAGTACCACCCTCTGGATAAACTGGATTCTGAAAAGATCTGATTACTTTATTATCTAAGATTTTAACCCGACGAATTTGTTTTTCAATTGTAATTCCAGAAACAGTTAAGCAATCTAAATGGAGAAAGGCCTTTAATCTTTTCAAAACCGCTGGAATTCCACCTGCTTTATATAAATCTACAATTCCATAATCACCTGATGGAGAAACATTTACGATTGTTGGAATCTTCTTGCTATATTCATTAAAGACCTCCAAATCAAAATCTATCCCCATTTCATAAGCGATGGCAGGAAGGTGAAGTGCTGAATTGGTAGATCCTCCTATAGCAATATCCACCATTACCGCATTCTCAAGTGATTCTTTAGTCATAATTTTTGAAGGAGTTAATTCTTTTTTTAACATTTCTATAATTTGCCTTCCAGAATTTTTAGCAATTAAATATTTCATTCTTGTCATTGCTGGTATTGTAGCTGCATTAGGTAATGTCATCCCAAAAGCTTCCATTAAGCATTGCATTGTATTCGCAGTCCCCATTAATTCACAAGCCCCATAAGTAGCACAAGATATACAGTGTAATTTATGTATAAAATCTCCATATTTACTTTGGTCAATTCCCTTAAAATCAGGTCTAAATCTTATTTCATAGAAATTAGGACCTCCTGGAACACAAATTGTTGGTATATCTAATCGAATTGCAGCCATTAATACAGCAGGATTTATTTTATCACAACTAGAAATGGTTACTATTGCGTCTAATCGATGTGCTTGTACCATTAATTCTATAGAATCTGCAATCATTTCTCTATGTGGAAGAATATAACGCATGCCATCATTCCCATTTGCCCATCCATCACAAGGTCCAACTGTACAAAACTCAAAAGGAATTCCTCCTGCTTCGATTACCCCATATTTCACAGCTTCTGCAAGATCTCTTAAATGCTTATGCCCCGGATTTAATTCATTCCATGTATTTACAACTCCAATAAAAGGTTTTTCATTTATTTCTTTTTCCTCAAGTCCTAACCCTTGAATAATACCATACGCGGCATATCTAAAAGGTGTATCTTTAACACCTTCAAAAATAGTTTTACTTCTTTTCTTTAAATCAATTTCTTTCTCATCCATATTAATATCCTAAATTGATGTAAATACTTTTTATATGTGTTATAATCAAATTAATATCATTAAAAAAATAATTTTTTACATACTATACAAGGTCAATCTTAATTAGTGAAAATTATGGATGAAAAAGAAGTTGAATCTATAATAAATGAGTATTCTAGATTGTACACTTGTGCTGTCTCAGATGCAATAGATGAATTAGGACTTGAACCGGGTTTTATTGATGCAGGGATCAGACCTATGTGGCCTGGTGCGAGAATATTAGGTTTTGCGGGAACTATGAAGATGATACCTTCTGAGGAACCGCTTGAGAGAAATATCATAGCTCGTCTGGTAAAATTTATGAGAAAGACTCCAAAATTTCCAGTAATGTGTGTTGATATGTCAAATCAAATGATAGCAGCTGGGTTAGGACAGAGTACAAGCAGGATTCTTATAAAGTTAGGATTCAGAGGAGGGCTGGTTGATGGACCTATTAGAGATCTTGCTCAAGTAATTGATTTAAAGTTTCCAATTTTTGCTAGAGGGATAATAAGTTCTTCAATAAGAGGTAGAATGATAATAGATTTAGAATCTGTAATGAAACCAATTAAATGTGGTGAAAGAATAATAAAAACAGGGGACTTAATTTTTGGGGATATAAACGGAGTTGTAATTGTAAAGGCTGAAAATATTAAAACTGTTCTAGAAAAAGCAAAAGAAATGATCTCTACAGATAAATGGTGGTTTGAACAGCTAGAAACAGGACGTCAGCCAGAAGATATTGAAAAAGAGAAACCTTTACCATAAAAAGTAATTATAATATAAATCTCATAAGGTTAGAATATGAAATCTGAAGAAATTTCAGCATTGAATAAAGTGATAGATTTAGTTGAAGAATTTGCTAAAAAAAACATAATTCCAAAAAAAAAAATTAATATAAATAGAATTAGAGAAAAATTCAATAATATTAAGAATTTATCTAAAGAAGAAAACCAATTCAAATTGTATAAAAGTATTATAAAGAAACTTTCTTCGTTTTTAAGTAGTGAAATCCCGATAAAGATCTACTTTATCATCGGAGGACATGGAGGTATTATTATCAGAAATATTGGCTTTTGTGAGTTTGATTCTCCTGAGTATGCTATGGATACGCTTATAAGAAAAATGGAATTAGCGATTGAAACTAACATGCCATATAGTCTTGAAATTGCAATCTCATGCTTAGAATGGTTAAAAAAAAACCTTCCTGATAAAACTTCATACTTTTTTAATTTATTTAAACAAGGAAAATTTGAAATTATAAATCCCTCTTATTCTCAACCATATAATTTAATTACAGGTCCTGAATCAAATATTAAGCAATTTGAATATGGTTTGAAGGAATTAAAAAAATTAGGTTTAGAGTGTAAAAT
>JBHLRA010000065.1:8556-14085 GCA_048883045.1 Candidatus Thorarchaeota archaeon
ATATGAGTATTTCTGAACTTAGTCTTCAACTTCATAAAGAAATTCAAGAACGGTGTCAAAAGTTCATTAATGATTCGTTTTCTTATCTAGTAGAAGAATTTAATCAAAAAGAAAATAATTCAAAAAATAAAACTAAAAGTATTATTGCATTTAATCCTACTCCTTACAATAGACGTGATGTAATTTCAATTTATTCTAAAGAAGATAATTTTCTACAGCTTATTGAAGAAATTCCACAATTTGGATACAAAATTGTTTCTTATACAAATGAAAATAGTTTAGAACCTTGTGGAGAGTCAAATTTTCTATTTAAAGTAGAGATCTTGGAAGATTTAAAGACGATTCAAATATCTTATAAAAGAAATAAGGTTTTTCAGTTAAGATTTCATACAAAACAAGATTATGAGTTATATTTAGAGGAACAAAGTCAAAGTAATGTTAATGAATGTAGGATTATAATTGATAAGTCAATACATCACAGCTTTAAAATAAGATTAGTTCAATATAGCGAAATAAATAGACTTGAATTTTTCATTGATTCAGATTCATTACAAAAAATAATAATTACTCCTTTAATTGAAATTAAAAAATCTATAATTAATTATCCTTTTGGGATTGAGGAGACGAAGAGATTGAATATACAATCATTAGACTTTATGTGGTTAAAGGGAACTAAGCAAGGTATACTTTATATTCAAAAGAATAGCCAGAAATTCATAATCAATCGAGAAAATTTTGAAATTCGAAACCTATTAACTAAAAGAGGAAGATATGAATTTGCCATATCAATTACAGATGAGAATGATTCAGTTTCTCCGTTATTTTATGTGAATTCATATTATTACAAATTTTTATCAATTATAATTGATAAAGATCTTCATTATACAAATAATTTTGATAATTTTTTATCAATAGAACCCCCTATTCCTGTAATAAATCTTTGGAGACGCAACAATGATTGCTTTCTAAGATTATTTAATCCATCTAATGATGAGTGTACAATTAAAATAAAAGGTAAATTAATAAAAAACCAGGTAAAAGAGATCGATTTTAATTATAATATCTTATCATCCTTAGATGCAAATAATGTAAAAATAGGGGCATGGAAGATAAAAACGTTAAAATTTTGAATAATATAAAAAAATTAGTTTATTGAATATTTATCTAATAATTCTTGTTTTCTATTCATTATACTATCAAAATCATATTTCTGTTCGAAAAAGAAATCAAAAGGATCCTTAATATCTTCCAAAAGTGGTTTTGAATATAGATTTTCATACATATAAATTCCTTTTTCTGTTATTTTTATGTTATTACTATTAATTTGAATTAAAAGACCAAGATCAATAAGATTATTAATTACAGATGCTAATCCTTCTTCTTTAAATATGTATAGACCAAAATTAGATAAATCTGTATATATTAAATCTCCTTTACTGATGGAATCTTGAAATAATTTATCTAATTGTTGACTAGTGAACATTTTCTTGTCGTTATGATAAAAAACTGTAAGGATCCATTTAACTATATATTCCTTAAAGTTTTCTTCATAAGCCATTTGAAAACTTCCTAATTCGATATCTTCCTCTTTTCCAGTGATAAATTCCCTGAAAATTTCAATAACTTCTTTAAAGATAAAAAAACAGATAACTATTGCAATAATTGGGTCTAAATAATAGAGAAGGGGTGCATTTATAGCTCTCCCAAAGTCTGAAAATGAAGCACCCATAATTATGCCAATGGAAATAATTATATTAACCCTTGAGTCTATAGCACTAGCTACTAATGATGAATTCCTACTTTTTTTTCCAACAAAATTTTTCAAGGCTCTCATATATGTATTCAGGAAAATTGATATTAAAGCAATAATTATAATAATCAGGGTATTTGAAATCTGTTTAGGGCCAAGTATTAAGGATTCAATTGAACTATATAAAAGGGAACCACCAGCAAAAGCCATTAAACTAATTAAAATTATATTTACAAGTTTTTCTTTTCTATATTTAATACCAATACCGATTAAAACAACTGCGATACAGTCAAGAAAATTCTCAAAACCTTCTGCTGTTAATGACTCAGAATTAAATAATCCTATAAATATTTTTAGAAGACTGAGTATGAATAATCCAATAAAAGATCTTATAAGGACGCTACTACTAGTCAATATCTTGTTAAATTTACTATTTTGATTTTTAAGTGTATTACTCCAAATTTTTTCTTGCTTAAGACCATTTTCATTTAATTTCACAATATTATCATTAATATCTGCTAATCTAAGCCCACACAAATGATATATACTAGAAATAGAAGTTTTTTCATCAAAATATAAGTTAGGTATAAAGATATTAAAAGTTCCTTTTATTTGATTTTTCAATTCAGAAAATAATAAACTATTTTGGGGTGATCCTATCAAAAATTTCATTGCAGCATACTCAACTCTATTAATTGGGAATAAACTTGATTTCCTTCTGTGGAATGCTACAGCAACAATTCTAATAAGGGGATTAATAGATACTAGTACTAAAATAATTAATCCCATGAAAAAAATAAAAATACTGATATAATTAAATCCTAAATATCCACCACCTGTAGCTATAAAATCCGAAAGAAAATAGAGTTGTACGTAAAGAATTATAAGAAAAAACATAATCCAAGGGATTATTAAAGATCTTACCACTTTTTTTATATGAAATTGTTTAAAGAAATCATTAATTCCTCGTCGAATATAGTGACCTGTAAAGAAAACTCCGATATATGTTATCCAAAAACTATAAAAAAAAGTTCTTAAAAATATGATCTCAATAATAGAGGAAGTCAAAGAGACTAAAACATAAATAATAAGCACTTTTTTAGGAGTTAGCGTCATAGATTTCTATTATCCACAAAATTGATATGTATTTATTAAAGATTTAAATTGGATTACTAGTAAAATTAATTCATTTTTATATATAATAAACTTTCTATACCAATCTTAAAAAGATTTTTTATTACTCAAATTAGCAATAAGAGAGTATTTTTAATTTCTTAAAGTCTAGCTTTTTAAAAATTTTGGATTTAGTATTATTTCTGCTATACTATTTAGAGCTAAATAACTTTTTGAATTTTCAGAGATATCAATTATTGATTTTCCCTTTACTTCAAATTTGGTAATATTATTATCTTCTGGAATTTCTCCCAATAGAGGCAGGTTAAGATCATTTAACTTTTTACGAATAAAATCAATATTCCCTTTGACTCTATTCAAGATAATACCAAGTTTTTTGTATTTAGTAAATTTCTTAGCACTTTTTCGAATAGCATCAGCAGTTTCAATGCTTCTTATTGAAATATCTGACACAATTAAAAGAATATCCACACTTTCTATTACCATTCTATTAATCTGTTCAAGTCCTGCTTCACAATCGATTAGAACTATATCAAAATCTTTAGAAATAGAACCAATAACCTTTCTTAAAAGAGTATTTGAAGGACAAAAACAACCAGGTCCCTCAGGTTGACCTATAGAAAATAGACTGAAATCTTTATTTTCAACAATAGCATTATATACTTCGAAATCTATTTTTTCTGCTACGGCTTCGAAATCTTTTGCTTTTGTTAATATTTCATCAATAACTTCTGTTCTTAACTTTTCAAGACTTTTTATGGGAATTAAATTTACCATATGACTTAAGTGAGGATGAGTAGGATCTGCATCAATTAAAAGCATTTTTAAATTATATCCTTTTGAAATACTCTTTGCTAAGAGAGTGGTTATAAGAGTTTTACCGGAGCCTCCTTTTCCTACAACTGAAATTGTCAATGGCTTTTCGTAATCTTTCTTTTTTTTCATAATGACTAAAATTCTTAAATATTATTTTTCTATTTTTTCTCTTTCAACTAATACTTGCTTAATTCCATAACATTCTTTTTGATATGGACATATCTCACATCCCCAATCATATTCACAATCAATTCTTTTTTTCCAATTTTCTATTTTTTCTAACCATTTTTCATTTATATGCGTATTGATCTTAGAAGTAATTTTTATAAACTCTTCTATTACATTTTGATAAGTATTAACAAAAAAGATCTCCATAGATTCAATTAATTCCTTAAATCTTTGATGATATAAATAAAAAATCGCGTTTCCAAAAAATTCAAATGTAAAATTCTTTCTTATCTTATCACTAATTCTACACCAGAATTTACGGGGAATGGTTCTTATTAAAAATCCTTCTATGCCATTTGATATAAGATTGAATTGTCTTATAGAATCCCAATCCTTTTCAGTAATAAATTTACCCCCAATTAGGATTATCATTCCAAAATCGATAGATAGAGCTGTTATATCTTTGGTGTTATCTCCTATTAGCGTGATTTTTCCGTTGTTTATATGAGTAATAAAATCTGGATTAGAAAAAGGATAAACTAAAGAAAATGACTTTTTATTAATACCTCCTAGTTCAAGTTTTGTTTCTTCTTGAAGTACTATCTCCTTATGCTTATCAAGTTCAACTTTTATATTTGACTTTTCAAATAATTTAAGTGGATTCGGATTTATTTGATAAGTAAACACTTTTTTCCCTTTTTGGGATTCAGAAGTAATATAATTCCTTAAATTATCAAGAATTTCTTCGAATAATTCTATCTTCATAAATTTCCATTTAAGATTCTATAAAGATAATAAAAAAAAGAGGATTTATGAGTTTATCTCTTAATTGCTTTATTTATTAATTCTGAAAGATCATAGGTTTTAATACCATCATCTTTAATATTTGTTTTGAATTGGTTTAAACAGAAGGGACAGCAAGATACTAATGCTTCAGCAGTTGTTTCTTTAGCCTCTTCAATTCTTTCGTTCGCCGCAAAACTAGATAAATCTTTAAAAGCTGATCTCACACCTCCCCCAGAACCACAACACCAAGCGTTTTGTCTATTTCTCGGCATTTCAATTAGTTCAATTCCAGGAATGTTCTTCAATACTTCTCTTGGAGGGTCATAGATTCCCATATGACGCCCAATATGACAAGGATCATGATATGTAATTTTCATATTTAAACTTTTATTGAATTTTATCTCATTATTGTTCAATTTATCCTCAATAAACTCAGGTAGATGAAGTATCTCAATATTATGGTCAAGTCCAAATTTCATATGGTATGTGTCTTTTAACATTCGATAACAACCAGCACAAGAGGTTATAATTTTTTCAATCCCTTCACTTTTAAAGATATCTATATTAGCTTTAGCAATCTCTTTTGCTTTTTCAGTTTGTCCTGTCATATACACAGGAGATCCACAACAACGTTCATCTTTGAGTATTTTGAAATCAACTTCTAGGGAATTCAATATTTCTGCTGTATTTATTGCTATACTTTGTTCTCGATAGCTAGTTGTACAACCGACAAAATAGGCTAGTTTTGCATCCTGAGACTGTTTTATATTTGAAGGCAACCAGTTTGTTCTATCTTTATGTTTTTCCATATATGGATTGTATTCAAGAGCAACATGTTCTGAATACTTTTTTTGCTCTGGCATTGGTCCTAAGCC
>JBHLRA010000066.1:0-9099 GCA_048883045.1 Candidatus Thorarchaeota archaeon
ATTCCAGACTCAATTTATTGTAATGTTGGAAGGTGTTTAACTGGAGAAAATGTATTTCGAGAAGCTGAGATAATAACTGATATTTGTGGTGGTATTCCAGCAACATTCCCACATGAACGAGACTTTGTTAATCCTAAATTGAAGGACCAGCTCTATAAATATATTACTAGAAATCCAAAGGTATCACCTGAAAATGCCGCACAATTCTGGCGGTTTGTTGGTGATATGATTTGCTCTTCGACCGGAGGTGTGCATTTGTTTGGAAGTTATCACGGCGGAGGAAGCCCAGTTATGGAGGAAATAGCTATCACAACCCAATATGACATTGAAGCTCGAAAAACAATGGTTAAAAAAATAGCTGGAATTGACGATGAGTTAAACAAAAAAAGATTGAAATTCAATGAGCCTAATAATGCAAAATTAATTGCACAAAATTTAGATAAAACAGTTTCAAAAAAGTAATAAAAAATTAATCCTTAATTACTAATTTTCTTTTTTTGGTTTAAAAATTATAGCTGGTTTAGTACGATTCGAGAAATTAAAATTATCTGCTTCTTTAATGTCACCGTATTTTAATTTTAACTCTTCTAATGTGCCTGCATCTAATGCTCTTGTACGACAAGTTTCAACACATGCAGGTAACTTGCCCTCCAAATATCTATCTAAACAAAAATTGCATTTTTGCATTTTTGCTCCCTTTTGAGGTCCAAATTGAGGAGCTCTATAGGGACATGCTTTTAAACATTTTGAATCACATTCTTCATTACCTAAACATTTATTACTATCAACAATAACAATCCCATCTCCTTCTCTTTTAGTGATTGCATTAACAGGACATACAGATATACAAACGGGATCCTCACAATGAAAACAGGGATTAATAATATAGCTTACGAATACATTTGGAAATTTACCTTTCTCGTTATAATTAATTCTCATCCATTTTTCTGGACCAGCCGGAATGTTATTCCAATCTTTACACGCAACGGCACATGCAGAACATCCAATGCATCTAGTTTGATCAAAATAAAAGCCAACTTGCATACTAAGTTCCTCCTTTAAATTTTTTAAAGTCAACTAAACATGAATTTAAAGCAGACGCACCACCAGGAGAATATGCATCTTTTGTTAAAGTATTAACGCATCCACCTCGATCAATACCATTTTCATCGGGATTATACCAGGCTCCTTCAAAAATACAAATTACTCCAGGAATTATTCTTTCTGTTAACCATGCTTTAATTGTAAGTTTTCCTCTATCATTGAATACCAGAATTTCATCTCCATTTTTTATTCTCCTTGCCTCAGCGTCAATAGGATTAACCCATGCTACATGAGGTTCAACTTCTTCAAGCCATTTAACTAAATACAATTCTGAATGAATCCTATTTTTAGGATGTGGTGATAGTAATTGTATCGGGTACTTTTTGTTTAAAGGATCATATCGTCCTTCCCATCTTTCCATGTACTTAGGAATTGGAGGATTTTCAGGATCGTTCAAATCCGCGATCCTTTGAGAAAAGATCTCAATCTTACCAGAAGGAGTATTAAATGGTTTGTTTTCAATATCTTCAATTTGATCTTTAAATGCAATATAAGGTTCTTCGAGTTTAAGCCGATGAATTCCCTCTTGCCTAAATTTATTTATATCTCTAATATTTTTTCTAGTATCTTCTCGTAATTTAATTAAAAATTTTAAAGCTTTATTTTCATCTGGATATTTTTCAAATTCTTCTAATCCAAGCTTGTCTGCTAGTTCTTCTGCAATTCTTAAATCCGACTTACATTCTCCAATAGGCTCAATTAATTGGTTTGCACATACAAAATAGGGTCCAGAAGGCCACGGTCTTACTAAATCACTTTTTTCTGCAATACTAGTTACAGGAAGAATTATATCAGCATATTTTGCAGTTGGTGTAAGCCACAAATCAGCTATAACCATATATTCAAGCTTTTTCAATGCTTTTGCAGACTTATTAGCATTTCCTAGTTGATTTAAAAAGTTATTGTTTACAAACCAAGCAAACTTCACATCAAAAGGATATCCACCATTTTTACCCTTTAATATTGCATCAAAAATTTTATTTGTATGACATCTTGCCTGAAATCTAAGTTGTAAGTCTAAAGAACCTCGGACTGATTTTAATCCCGTTTCAACTGGATTTCTATAAGGTGGAGGTATCCTAGAAGCAAAAAACATATGACCATAAGGAATTCCCATTAATCCGCCAGCAGCACTTCCTCCATGTATGCCTACATTTCCGGTCATTGCTGTTAATGTCATAGCACATCTATTATATAATTCTCCTACAGCGCTTCGAGCAGGACCTTGACAATCCATTAATGCAGCAGGTTTTGTTGTTGCATACTCACGAGCAAGATTCACAATTATTTCTGCAGGTACAGAAGTAATTTTCTCTGCCCATTCAGGAGTTTTAGGTATTCCATCCTCTTTGCCCATAACATAATCTTTGAATTTTTCAAATCCTATAGTGTTTTTATCTAAGAATTCTCGATCATAAAGATTTTCATTGATCATAATGGAAGCCATAGCAATCATCATCGCTGTATCTGTTCCAGGTATAATTGGGATCCATTGATCTGCTAAAATTACCGCAGAATCTGTATATCTAGGGTCAATGCAAATTATTTTTATTCCTTTCTCTTTTGCTTTAATTAAATTAAATATTGTATCTGAACCAGAAATCATCCTAGCAGGATCCCAGCCCCACATAATGATCAATTTAGAATTTAATAAATCAGTACGACTATGTCCAACAAAAGGGGATGTGTATTGAGTCTGTGTTGCATAAACAGATCCTTCAGAAGACACATTACCATAATGAGTGGAATATCCTCCAAATTGAGTTAAAAGTCTCATCATCGCAAACATCCCATCATGGTAAGCGCCTTGATAAGCTCCACCAGTTACCAAAAAAATGCTTGAGTTTCCATATTTTTCTTTAACTTCTTTAAGTTTTTCGGCAATTTCAGTTAATGCCTCATCCCATGAAATACGTCTAAATTTACCAGATCCTTTTGGACCGTTTCTCTTTAATGGATATTTTAAGCGCTTTGGATGATATACATATTGTCTAAGAGCTCTGCATCTTAAACAAGTTCGAAGTTGTTCATCTTTTTGTTCATAATCATCTCCTTCTACTCTAATAATCTTACCATCTTTAATATGAACTTTAAGAGGGCACCTTCCTCCGCAATCAAAAGTAGATGTTGTGCGAATAATCTTAATATCTTTTTCATTTGTATTCTCTTCTTGATTTTGCATCAAATCTTCTCACTAAAAATTAATATAATTTAATCAGTAAGAGCTTGAATTATATTAATTATTCTTCCCCTTCTACCCTTATAATATTTATTAGTTGAAAATTTTCATTGGTGAAGTTCTTTACAGTACTTCAACCAGGATTCCTATAGTAAATATCATAGAGATATATCTTTAAAAATTAAAAATCTAATAATTTTTCTAATCTTTCTAATAAAAAATTACGAAATTCTTCCCTACTAAAATCAGCTTTTCCAAATTGTAAGAGTTCGCTAGCATAGTCTTCTTTATATTTTGGATCTTGTTCAACTTTTCTCATATGTCGTTCTACCATTGCTGCTCCTAAAACTAAACTGTAAGAAAAGAAAGTTAGAATTCCAGCATTTGAATAATTAATCTCTTCTTTTTCAATGGCATCTTGGATCACTTTAGCTGTACCTATGAGATAATTAAATTCACGATATTCTTTTTCAAAAGGTCCTATCTTGTTAGAAGGAGGAGATTCTCTTAGATGCATCATAGCAAAAGCCGCGAAATCATTTTCAGCAAATACTAAAAAGTTATTAAAAATTTTCATTAAGAGATCTTTAGTAGAACCCTTATGTTCTTTAATTATTTTTCTAGTTTGTTCTCGATATTGCGCATAAAACTTGTTTCGAATCGCAATCCATAATTCTCTTTTACTCTCTACATAATTATACAAATTGTTTTGATTCATACCAAGAATTTTAGCAAGGCCCCGTAGGCTAAAACCATCTCTGCCCTTTTCTAAAAATAATTCTTTTCCAGCTTCTAAAATTTTTTCAAACTGAGCTGCTTTCTTTTCAGGTGAACGACTTCGAGTTTGTTTTTTACTTGAATTATTACTCATTTTATTTTTATTGATTTCTTTATCAGAGCTACATTTCAATATATCTAATAGATTTAACTTAAAACTTCTCTATTCCTAATTAAGTATTACTTATTTAAATATAATATGTATATTGAGGGAAAAAAAGGGGATTGAATTAAATAAAAATAACAAAAATTATGTTTTAATTATACATAGAGAATTTAAATATGCAAACTTGTTAACTTAACAAACTATAATTGTTTTTGATTGTAGTGTATGCTTCCTTCATTATGGTTTCAATGATATCATTCACATCATCAATACTATCAATAATACCAATCGATTGACCTAGTAATACCGCCCCAGTTTTAGTATCTCCATTATAGACTCTATCATAAGCACCTAAGTCGCGTACTCTTTGTTCAGGAGTTATAGATTGTTCATAAGCTATCATTTCCTCTTTAGAACTTGGTGCTGGATGTGATAATGCAAATTCATTTTTGTATAAACGAATAGGTCCAAATGAGCCAGTGAAAAGTCCCGTATCTTGTGGTTTCCCTGGTGGTACCAATGCTTTATACTTTTCATGAAATTCACTTTGTTTTGAAGCTATAAAACGAGAACCCATAGCTATTGCTCCTGCACCCAGAGAAAGTGCTGCTGCTAATCCTTTTCCTGTAGCAAAACCACCACACGCTATTTTAGGTAGATCAGGGAAAGTTTTATTAATTTGTTGTAATAATACCAATGTCGAGACTCTTTCATACGATTGATGACCTCCACCTTCAGTACCAGTAACCACTATCCCATCTACACCAGCATCCACACATTTCTGAGCCAGCCATACTGCTGGAGCTACATGAAAGTGTTTAACGTCCGAATTTTCTCTTAGTTCTTTAAAATACTTAGAACCAGGCAGAAACTTAGAAGAGCCTGCAGAAGTGAGCCAATACTTACATTGATCCCTCATTCTTTGATTCTTCATAACTATTTGTGGTACTTTTCTTACCATTTCTCGAACTCCTGGATTATTACGAGAAGTAAGAATATTAAGACCAAAAGGTTTATCAGTGTGTTCAATCATATATTCTAAGCTTGCAAGATGTTCCTTGACAGGATCAGTTCCCACAATATTGACATTTGATAATACACCCAAACCACCTGCTTCACATACCGCAAGAGCTAAATCACGTGTAAAAAAAGGTCCCATAGGGGCATTAAATATGGGATATTTTATACCAAACATTTTAGTTATATTTGTTTCTATCATTTTATTCATCCTTTTGAATTTTTAAAATTATTATTAATTAAAAATATTAAAAAAAAATTCCTAATATTTGGATTAGACCATTTCTACAAATTTACCAGATTTAAATAAATCACAAGGTTTTAGATAAGGTTTGTTTAATTTTTCAGCAGTCTCTTCTAAGAGTGTGACAAGTCTTTCATAATTTTTAGTAGCATATTCCATTGGCCCTGGAAAATTCATACCTGCTAAGATTGCTTCATCAATTACTTTCCAACTTTTTACGACTCCTTCTTCTAGGATTCTACATCCCTCATTAGCATTAATCGCGTTAAAAATATCTTGATTAACAAGTCCTGCCTTTTTAGAGAGATCAGGTTGAGGTCTTCCCTTTGACCAATCATAAAATCCTTGTCCAGTTTTTTTACCCAGAGTCTCCTTTTCTATTTGCATTCTTAATACTTTTCCAGGTTTAAAATCAGGAGAAAGTTTTTCACTATAATAAAGTCCTCCATGGTATGATATATCACGCCCTGTAAAATCTGCTAAGGTTAATGAAGACATTGGAGTATTCGGACCAGTTAGATCAGCATCTACTTCTTTCCAAGGAATACCCTTCTCATAGGCTAAATCAATAATATAATTAAAATATATGCCCCTTGGAGCAAGCACACGATTAACAATAAATCCTGGTCGATCCTTTTGTACTCGAGCTATGTATCTTTCTCCTCGTAAGCAGGGTAATGATTTCGCAACATCAACGCCTATATCCACAGATTCTTCTGAGCTCTTATCACCCTTAATAACTTCAATAAGGCGCATCAAGGGCGCTGGATTAAAAAAATGCATTCCTATTACGTTTTCAGGTTTATTACAGTTCTTGGCAATCTCAGTGATACTCATTGTAGAAGTATTCGAAGCAAAAATACAATGATCTGGAGAGTTTTCAATAACATCTTTACAAAGATTTTGTTTTATATCTAATTTTTCCACGACAGCTTCAATTACTAAATCTGCATCCTTAACAGCATCAACGATTTCTTTAGAAGTGTTTAATTTTGCTAAGTAATCTGCAGCACTTGAACCTTCGGGTAAAGCTCCTTTTGATTCTAACTTTTCAAATCCTGTTTTTATATAATCCAAACCTTTTTCAATAATTTTATCATTTATATCAACTGCTGTTACGTTGTAACCTGCCATTAAACATACTTGGGCAATCCCTTTACCCATATCGCCAAAACCTAGCATAACTATATGTTTTACATTCGCCATTTAATTCAACTTATTTTTTTTAATATAAGTTATAAATATACATTATACATTAAATAATCTTTTAATAAGATTTTATATTTCATTTAGAGAAGGGAGAAGAGAATTATAATAAGAAGGAGTGAAGCTTACTCATAAACTATTTTCTTCTCCATATTCTCTCTGTAGATAAAATAATGAACAAACTATCATTAATCCATTTCACAAAAAGTATTTAAACATTGTATATTTTTTTAGTAAAGCTCTAGTAACTAAAAACACAGGATTTAGGTCAGAAAGGTGATTCGAAGTACTTTTTTGATTAATACGGATGGGAAGATAGCTCACATTTAGCCAAAAGTAATTGTTGAATGTAAAGATAAATTTTTTTATGTTCTTATTTAAATTTGATAATTACTAATATACAATTGTAAAATTCAATGTATATTAAATTAAAACAAAAAAAATTATGAGAGAGAGTTAAGAGCATGATTTATTTAGAAGAAAAGTTTAACATTTTACCAGCAACTCCCGCAACTCTCGATAAATTTATAGAAATCGCAGAACAAAAATTGGTACCAATTTGTGAAAATCTTGGAGCTCGTCTTATAGGGGCGTGGTATAGTAATAGTGAGTGGATGTCTCAAGTATTACAGGTAATGGAATTTGATGATTTCGAAGCTCTGAAGAGGTTCCGAATTAATTCAAGTCAAAATTCAGTATGGGGTGAATATATGGCATACTTGGAAGAATTTGCTCCTGAAAGGAAAACACGCCTTTTAGAACCTTTAGGTCCTATTCCTCCAAAAAGGTTGCAAAGAGCTATTGAATCTAGTCAGAAAAATCCAAATAAAGTTTATTCTATTGCCACACTCGAGGTTGCGTCGGATAAAATGTCCGAATTCAAGGAACTTATATTTAATTCATTTGGATCAGGTCGTAATTCTCCAATAATAGCATGTTGGCGTCCTATAGGAGGAAGTCCTAATGAAGTGAATGATCTTTGGAAAACAGCAATTCGAGAGGAAGCATACCGACCCGCTGATAAAGATTTCGATGAACGATTTTTCCGTCCTCTTCGAGAATTTGCACCAAAAGAGCGTATAATAAATTTGTCTGCATTACCATATTCACCCCTTAAATAAAAAGCTTTACTACTCATTTTGTAAATAATATTAAATTTTTAATTGAGAGAAGTGAGAAGAAAATTATCATTAGAGTGAGTAGGAATAATTCATAATTTACATTCTTCTCTATATTCTCTCTATATATAGGTTATAATAGTGATCAAACTATCAATACTTCTTTTCATAAAAAGTATTTAAACATCATATATTTTTTTAGATAAGGTTTAATATAAAAATAAAAGATGGTTGGGTTTAAAATCGTACAAGAAAAAGATGAACTTAAAATAATTAATACTGGTTGTTGCCATGATTGTGGTGGTCGTTGTGTACTAAGAGCTCATGTAAAAAATGGAAAAATTATAAGATTAGAAACTGATAATGGAGAGGAACCTCAATTAAGAGCATGTTTGCGAGGAAGAGCATATAGACAGCGTGTTTATTCTGATGAACGACTTAGATATCCTTTACGACGGGTAGGTGAACGTGGAGAGGGTGTATTCGAGAGGATCTCTTGGGATGAAGCTTTGGATGAAGTGGCTTCTAAAATTAAAGAGGTTAAAAAAAAATTTGGTAATTCTGCAATTTTACTTGTCCCGGGTGGAGGTAATCAAGGAATGCTGCATGGCATTGTATCACACGCTTTAATGCTACATCAGTTCGGAGGATATACCCGAATGTGGGGTGCCCCCTCATACGAAGGAGCGCTGTTTGCTTCTATGGCAACATATGGTACAATGATGACTGGTAATGCTCGTGAAGATTTGTTGAATTCTAAGTTTATAATATTGTGGGGATGGAATCCTGCAAACACAATTTGGGATCCCGGTACAAGTCTATGGTTGGCTACAGCTCGGGAAAAAGGAATAAAAATTGTGGTAATTGATCCAATTTTTACTGATTCAGCAGCAGTCTTAGCTGACGATTGGATTCCTATTCGCCCAGGGACTGATACTGCTATGCTTATCGCTATGGCATATGTAATCATAACAGAAAATTTGCACGATCGAGTATTCATTGAAAAGTATACAGTTGGTTTTGATAAATATAAGGATTATGTGCTTGGTATTAGTGATGGAGAACCTAAGACTCCACAATGGGCAGAAAAAATTACAAAAATACCTTCAGAAACAATTGCTAATCTTGCTCGTGAATACGCAACAATAAAGCCAGCAGCTCTAGTTGCTGGATGGGGTCCTGCTAGAACTATGTTTGGCGAGCAATATTCAAGAGCAGCGAATGTATTATGTGCTATAACAGGCAATATTGGCATAAATGGAGGATACGCTTCAGGTTTTATGAGAGCATATTATAGTCGTGAGAGGATAGTTACAGGAGGGAAAAAAAAGTCTGGACCTATCAAGCC
>JBHLRA010000066.1:9199-13977 GCA_048883045.1 Candidatus Thorarchaeota archaeon
TCAGGTTTTATGAGAGCATATTATAGTCGTGAGAGGATAGTTACAGGAGGGAAAAAAAAGTCTGGACCTATCAAGCCGGAAGATGAAAAACCTAAAAAACCAAGAATTCAAGATAATCCAATTGATTTTGGAGCACCTCCTCGAGAAGATAGTTTATTTAAATTAAAAGGTGGAACTAATCCAGCGAATACACGAATTCATTATAATGATTACTATAATGCAATTTTAAAAGGGAAGAAAGGTGGGTATCCAGCTGACTTAAAAATGGCCTATATAGTTGGTACTAACCGTTTAAATCAATTTGCAAATGTAAATAAGGGAATTAAAGCGCTAAAATCTCTCGATTTCATTGTAATATTTGAACAATTTATGACACCTACAGCCCAGTTAGCAGATATTGTTTTACCTGTAAATACATTCATGGAACGTAATGATGTTGCCGTACCATGGCTAGGCGCTCCCTATTATATTTATCTAAATAAAGCCATTGATTCGATGTATGAGTCAAAATCGGATCTAGAAATATGTAGAGAACTCTCTAAAAGATTAGGTATTGAACAGAGCATATTAGATTTACCGGAAGACCAAATTTTAAGGTTGCTTACTGCTCCTCGTAAGGATATTAAAAGCTATAGTAAAATGAAGAGAGATGGCTATTATAAAGTTAAAGTGGAAGAACCCTTTGTTGCATTTAAAGAACAAATAGAAAATCCAGAAGAACATCCCTTTCCTACTTTATCAGGAAAAATTGAGATATACTGTGAACATATAGCAGAGAAGAATAATCCTTTAATGCCTCCAATTCCAAAATATTTAAGCCATGAGGAACATTACGATTCTCCTAAAGCAAAAAGGTTTCCATTACAACTTATTACTCCTCATAATAAGAGGAGAATTCATTCAACTTTACATAATGTTCCATGGTTAGAAGAAGTAGAACCTCATAATGCATGGATGAATCCCATAGATGCTTTAAAACGTAATATAAAAGACGGAGATTTGATAGATATATATAATGATCGAGGTAGAATAAGAATCCCTGCTAAAGTTACTGAACGAATTATACCTGGAGCAGTATGCGTTTATCAAGGAGCATGGTATAATCCTGATAAAGAGGGTATAGATCTTGGTGGATGTGCTAATGTGCTAACTCAAGATAGTTATTCTCCTGGTGGTGCGTTCCCCTTAAATAGTTCTCTTGTGGAGATAGAAGTAGCTCCAATTAATAAAAAGGAGGGGAATTTATGAATCAAATGGGTTTCTATTTTGATCAAACGAGGTGTACAGGGTGTTACACTTGTTCAGTCGCTTGCAAAGATTGGAATGATAATCCTGTGGGTGTTAATTGGAGAGTAATAAAAACTGTAGAGGAAGGAACATTTCCTAACTTATTTTTAGCATATTTATCTACTTCCTGTCATCATTGTGCAGATCCTCCTTGTGTAAAAGCTTGTCCAACAGGAGCAATTATTAAAAGGCAAATAGATGGAATTGTAGTTGTAGATTCTGAGAAGTGTTTGGGTAAGAAAGAATGTGGTGCAAAATGTTTAAAAGTATGTCCTTGGGATATCCCTCAATTTCGCAACGAAGACAACGCAAAAATGGAAAAATGTAATTTTTGTATAGATCGCTTAGAGAAGGGACAACAAGCTATTTGTGTTGAGGCATGTCCTATGTTTGCTCTTGACGTAGCTCCACTTAAAGAATTACAAGAAAGATATGGTAATATCCATGAAGCAGAAGGCTTTAATTACTTGGAGAAATACAAACCATCTGTGATATTCAAACCTAAACCTAGAAAATAGATGGATACTTTTTTTTAAGTAGTATTACTAGATTTATTATCTTTATAGTATTATTTTTTAATACAAGGTTAAAAATTTTAAGTGATTCTATGAAAGAAGTTGATGGGGTAAAATATTACAATGTTTCTGAAATATGTGGCATGCTTCATGATACTTTAAGTCATGATGAGATAGAAGCTCATTTTCGAACCAATAAAATTCATGGCATACAGATTGAAAATCAATGGTATGCTAAAAAAGAAGCAGTTGAAGAATTTGAAGAAGAAGTAATCTATAAAGATATTTATTTTTCTGAACTCCATCAGATCGATTTAAAAGAAATCCAGTTAAAAGAAAGAATTTTAGATATTGGTGGTGGTGGAGAAGGAATTATTTGTCAATTGGCAGGACCTCACGTCATATCAATAGATCCCTCTGAAAGAGAACTTAAAGAAGCACCAAGTGACTGTGTAAAAATTATTATGAATGGCACGGATCTGAAATTTCTCGATGAGACATTTGATATCGTTACGTTATTTTTTACAATGATGTATATCTCAAGACCAGATCAAAAGAAAGTCCTTAAAGAAGCATATAGAGTTTTAAAACCGAAAGGAGAGCTTCTTCTTTGGGATCTAACAATTCCAGATAGACCTGAAACAGAGAAAGATACATTTGCAATTAAATTAGAAGTAGATATTGGAAAAAAGAAAATAACGACTGGATATGGAACTAGGTTTGGCAAAAAATACAACATGGAGCGTTATTTAGATCTAGGTAAAAATGTCGGTTTGAAGGTTATAGAACAGGAAGTAAATGGAGAAACCTTCTTTATTAAATATCAAAAAGATTAAAATCTTATTTTATAATGAGAGGGATTTAAGGAATTTCTTATCTTTATTTAAAAAATATACGTAAGCATTTTTTGACATTAGACTATTATCTTTAGCAACTAAATCTTTAAGAAGATTAATGCGCATTTTTCGAGTTTCAACATTTTTGGGTTCTCTTTGAAGGAGTATATCAAGTATTTGAAGTGCTAATTGAGTTTGATGGTCATCAAATAATTCTTTTGTTCGATTCATGATTTTTTGTGGATCTCCAATTAAATTAAAAACCTCATTCAATACTTCCTTTTCAGGTCTAGGTAAAAGATGTGCTGGGTTATCGTCAAAATATCCATGATACCATCTATAAACATTAAATACAAAAAATTCAACTTGAGAATATACTTGTATAAGATATGGATTGTTTTCAAGATGTTTTGGCATTTTTACTTTGTGAATCATCTCTGTAATATGGATTCCTTGGTTGATAAATTCTACAACTTGATCATGTAGAGATCGAATAACTTCAATATTTGCATCTAAAGCATCAATTACTTCTTGTTCTTTAAGCATTACTCCTCCTCCATTGCAAAAAATATATTTTGGCTTTTTTGCACGTATTTTTTCCAGAGTTTTTGCCCAATCTAATGCGAAACGAGTTGGTTTCCAAGGATTGCCAATGTTTGGAAAACGTCTACCAATCATTAAATCACCGATAAATGCAGCATTAATTTCAGGAACATATACCCATACAGCATCATCAGTTTCAGCTCGAGTTGTATGTAATTCAAAAGTTTTGTCTCCTAATTTAATGGTTAAATCTCCTAAAAAAGTCTTAGTTGGATAAACATATTTTATTGAATCTAAAGTTTCAGGTATGTTAAATTGTTCTGCATTGATATGAGCACGGTGTTGAGCTAACATTTTGTATTTATCAAATCTATCAGGAAGATATTGACTTGCAATAATCTCTGGATTATCATCAAGAAAAACTGATGCTCCTCCTACATGATCCATATGACCATGTGTATAAATAATGTATTTGATCTTATTTTTAATTCTTTCTTTCACTTGCTTAGCTGTATGTCTTCTATTCAGAGTATCTATGAGAACAACACCCTCTGTTGTATCAATCCACCCGCAACTTGAAATAATTACTCTCGCGGTATTAACATCCGGTAAAGGATTATTAAATTTAACATTTAAATTATTGAGAACACGAGTGCCTTTAATTTCATCATTTTTTAATTTATCATTATCTCTTGCCATTTTAAATTCTCTATTATGTGAATTTTAGTAGTTAACAATTCTTGATCCTTTGAATATGAAATATATCAAGTGTAATAAAGTTGAGTTTAAGAAAAGAACAAAAGTAGAAATAGATTCAAATATTAATTAATCCAATTTTAATCAATAGAATTTTGAATATGATAGAAAATTAAAAGGAAAAAAGGTAGGTAAAATGGCAACTGAAAAAAAGTTTGAACATGTTAAAATCGAAAAAGTAGAAGAAGGAAATTATGCAGTAATATCAATAATTCGACCTGAAAAATTAAATGCTCTCCAAAACCAAACGTTAAGAGAAATTGCTGAAGCATTACAAACCGTGGAAGTCGATCAAAGTGTCAGATGTGTAGTATTACGTGGAACTAAGGAGTATTTAAAGAAACCTGCTTTCTCTGCAGGTGCCGATCTCTCAGATAGAGGAAGTGCTGATCTTGATCCCGATAATTTAAGGCATCAAAGTCATGCAATGTATAGAAGACATGGATATTATAATTTAATTGAGGCATTTCCAAAACCACTCATAGCTGCTATTGATGGATATGCTTTAGGTGGTGGATTCGAGTTGGTTTTAGTGTGTGATATATCAATAGCTTCTAAACGTTCAACATTTGGCTTTCCTGAAATCCAACGCGGTATTTTTCCTGCTAATGGTGGAACTCAACGGTTAATAAGGAATCTTGGTAAAATGAGAGTAAAGAGATTAATGTTTTTTGGTGAACATTATACTGCTGAACAAATGTTTGATTGGGGAGTTATTTCTTTCGTGGTGGATGATGATAAGTTTGAAGATTTTGTTCATGAAAGAGCTTCTCGGTTAGGACATGCAGCTACAAACAGTCTGTTTTTAATTAAGAAAAGCATTGACTATGGAACTCAAGTA
>JBHLRA010000067.1:0-8987 GCA_048883045.1 Candidatus Thorarchaeota archaeon
ATCAAGATGTAAATAATATAACCTTTAATTAAGACTTTTTATAATTTTGAATAATTAATAATAAAAATTTGAGTTAATATTTCTATATAGTGAAAATTAGTAATTAAGTTACATCACTTTGTTGGTGATATGAGATAGGAAGAAGAAGACATCGACGATGGGTAAATCAACCCCCCAATAATTTATATTTTTCTAAAGACCCCCCAGAATCAGATGTCTCAATGACTCTAACCGTTGCTGAATTTGAAGCAATGCGATTGAAACATTTTTTAGGCTTAAATCAAAAAGATGCTGCTGAAAGAATGGGTGTTAGCCAACCCACATTTTCAAGAATTCTTGAAAGTGCTCATCAAAAAAATACATTAGCTTTACTACAAGGAAAAGAAATTAGAGTTTATGGTGGAAATTTCGAACATAAACCTAGCTTCAAAGGATATGGATGCCTAAATTGTAATCATGAATGGGAAGATCCTGATGCAACAAAAGAAAGAAAGGTTAATTGTGTTAAATGCAATTCTAAAAATGTTTATTATATAGTTAGAGAATATATTTGAAATCTTATTCTTTTTAACCTGGTTTAATAAGTTAATCGGATTTATTATTCCACAGTATTGATTTTAAATTTTTATAAATTTTTTTAATAGCCAAGCTTGCTTTAGAATCAGGAGCAAAATCAATAACTGGTTCAGCATAAGACATCGCTTTCGGTATTGATAAATCAAATGGAATATCCCCCAATTTTCTATAACCTGTATTAATAATAAATGATTTAAATTTTTCTTGGAAAGGGCTTTTCAAATCAGACTTATTTATGATTACACCAAATGGAATTCCAAAATGTTGAATAACTTCTATTACCCGTATTAAATCATGTAACCCTGAAGGCGTAGGCTCAGAGATAGTAATAACATAATCTAAATTCGAAACAGTTGCAATTACAGGACAACCTATTCCAGGGGGACCATCAATTAAAATTAAATTAGTATGATTGATTTCTTTTGCATTCTTTAAATAATCTTTAACATCTGATACTAATTTTCCAGAAGTAGTACTCCCCAATTGAGTTTTTCCATAAATTAAAGGAAATCCCATTTTACTCTTATATGAAACAATTTCTCCACTTTTTACAGTTTTAATTTCAAAAGCATGTTCTGGACATAAAACTCTACATGCTCCACATCCCTCACATTTTAAAAAATCAATAATTGGAACTGAGTTTTGATTATCCCATTTTAAAGCATTAAATTCACAAAAGTGATCTTCAATACATTTTTTACAGTTGATACATTGATCTTCTAGAAATTTAGCTTTTCTCGTAGCGTATGTATCTTCTTTTTTTATGGAGGTTTTATCTAAGGCAGGAAGGATTATAGCTAAATTTGGAGCATCGACATCACAATCCATAACAATAACTTGGGTGTTCATATCTTTTTGTGCTAGACTTGCTAATGAAGCAGTTAATGAAGTCTTACCTACGCCTCCCTTCCCCGAAACTATACCCACAATCTTTTTTTCCATTTATATTTCCCTTCCAAATTATTATTTTGTTGTTTCTAACCATTTTTTTAGATTATCATAAATTTTAGTAAAAGCAATATAGCCAGCACCTTCCCTATTAAATTTACTGCTTTTTTCCATAATTGGTATTCCTTGACAATATGATTCTACAATATCTGAATCTAAGGGAATATCACCTAAAATCTCAATACTTTCTCTCTTTAATTCATTTAAAAATTGTTCTCTGAATCCTAATAACGAAGATCTATTTACTATTACTCGAGATTCTTTACCTAATAATTCAATTAAATCCATTATCCTGACTAAATCTAATTTCCCAAATTTAGTTGGCTCTGTTATAGGAATTACTATATCTGCATCTGCAATTAAAAGTTCAACATCACAATGAGCTCCTGGTGCTGTATCTAAAATAATAAAATCAAATTTACCAGGCTCATTTTTAATAATATCTTCGAGTTTTTCAAGTAGAGCTTCTACTATTGCAGCTGAGCGGGCTTCTGAAGGCTTTAATTCCCCTAGTAAAAGGGAGAGTCCATTGATATTTGTAGAATAAATCCAGCCCATCGTTTTTGAGTCTGCTTCAATTGCATTTTCAGGACAAATTTTATAACATAATTGGCATCCAGAACATAAGGTTAACATTGGAATGGGGAAAGTATCTTTAACATATAAAAGAGCGTTTGATAAACAATTTTGAGCACATAGACCACACTTAGAGCATTTTTCTTCCACAATTTTAGGTTTGAAAAAGGGAACTTCCTTTTTGTTTTCAAGTTTTCCATTTAATAGTAAATATGTATTAGGGTTCTCTACATCACCATCTATAAGTAAAACTTTATTTCCTTCATTTTTGAACATAACAGCAAGATTTACAGCACATAAAGTTTTACCTGTTCCTCCCTTTCCTCCTGTAACACAAATGATTTTAGGTTTCTTATGCTTCATTAGAATTAATTTTGTTTTAATTTAACTACTAGTTTATTTCTGGTTAAATACCTCTCCCCATTCCTGGACCGCCACCCATACCTCGACCGCCACCCATACCTCGACCGCCGCCCATACCTCGACCACCGCCCATACCTCGACCACCTCCCATTCCATAATGTGATGCAACATTAGAGGTAGTAATTTTCTGTAATTTGCCTTCTAAATAAAGATTTATAACTTGTTTTATAGTCATTGCTTGATTCGGGGCTTGATAAATTTCTAAATTTAAAGCATTTAAACCCATTGCAGCATTTGGACCTAAAAATCCAACTATTATAGCATTAGCACTATTATTACCAATTATTTGAGCCGCTTGTACTCCAGCACCACCCATCGCATTTGCTGCAGGATTTGGAACTGTTTTTACAGCTTTAATATCACTATTTTCGATTTCAACAAATGTAAAACTTGCACATCTTCCAAAACGGGGACTCATCTGATCATTTAAGCCCCCTTCACCCATTGAAGGAACCGCAATAATACTCATTCTTTTCTAACCTTTTTTTCTATAATTTTTAATCAATAAGTTTTTAATTAATAATGAATAATTATTCATTATCAGTTAATAACAAAATTTGAAAGTATATAAATTTAACCATTAAAATTGATTACAATTAAGAGGTGCAAGAGTATTCAAGATAAAGAAATCCCAGATATCGATTTGAAGAAGACTGTTGAAGAAGGAAAGAAAGAAAAAATGGATCAATTAACAGAAAATATAAAGAAAAATATGGAGAAAATTAAACATAAAATTGTCGTTATTTCTGGGAAAGGTGGAGTAGGAAAGACAACTGTTGCTGTGAACCTTGCTATGAGTTTAGTAAGTGTTGGGTTAAGAGTTGGAATCTTAGATGTAGATATAACAGGGCCAAATATATTAAAAATGTTGGGAATAGACCCAAATCTTAAACCAAGAGTTGATCCTGAGATGAAAAGATTTTATCCTGTAAATGGGCCCTTAAATCTTAAAACAATGAGTATGGCATTTCTCATTGAAAGTTCAGATTCACCTGTTATTTGGAGGGGTCCAATGAAAATGAGTGCAGTTCGACAATTCCTAGGAGAAGCAATTTGGGGTGAACTTGATTATCTAATATGCGATTTACCACCAGGTACATCTGACGAAACGTTGGATATTTTACAGCTTATTCCTGATGAGAATGTTGTTGTAGTTTCAACCCCTCAAGAAGTGGCTTTAATGGATGCTAGGAAAACTATAAGGATGGCTCAGATAATGGAACGAAGAGTCTTAGGTATTATTGAGAATATGTCTGGTTTTAATTGTCCTCATTGTGGGGAATATATTGATCTATATCCTCCAGGAGGAGTAAAAAAAGCAGCTACAGATTTTAATATTCGATTATTAGGTAAAATTCCTTTCGAAATTGAAGTAAGTCAGCAAGGAGATCTAGGAATGCCTTTTATATTAAAATATCCTGACAGTGCATCAACAAACGCTTTTAAAGAAACCGTTAAGACTATTCGAGAAATACTAGAAAAATAAAAGAATAATTTTTTTAAATTTTATAAATTATTAAATCTAAAATGATAATTTGTATAGTAAGCGTAGCTTGAATTAGTAATTATAAGATGCCACCAGACGATTTGGATAGATGGGTAGAACAAATTCAGAAAGAGATTATTGAAGAGGAAATTAGGAGATATAATAAATATATTGTTGAATTATTTCAGAATCCGAAAAATTGGGGTAAACCTCCTGATGATGAAATAAGCGTATGGCATGCTTATGAAGGTAGTTGTGGTGATACTATGCATTTTTTTTTGAAGATCAAGGAAGGCATTATTGAAAAAGCTAATTTTATTACCGATGGTTGTGGTGCTACTGTAGCAGCGGGAAGCCAAATTACTATGATGGTAGAAGGTAAAAGCTTAGAATTTGCAGAAAAACTAAAACCTATTGATATAGATAACGCTTTAAGAGGCTTACCTGATGATCATAAACATTGTGCTGAGTTAGCAGTAACAACTTTAATACGTGCAATTGAGAAATATAAGAACCAAAATATTTGGTAATTTTAATTAAAAATTATTATGAGATTTGTATATGGACCAGTTCCTAGTAGGAGATTAGGAAATTCACTAGGAATTGATCCAATTCCTTCAAAGACATGTAATTATCAATGTATCTATTGTCAATTAGGAAAAACAACAAATTTCACAAATGTTAGAAAGAATTTTTTTTCTAAGGAAGAAATAATAACTGAATTGAAAACAGCCTTAGAAATCCATGAAAGATCCATTGATTACATAACTTTTGTAGGTAGTGGGGAGCCGACTCTATATAAAGATTTAAAAGATTTGATTTTAGCTACTAAAGAGTTATCTGGAAAACCTATTTGTGTGATAACTAATGGAAGTTTACTTTATCAAGAAGAAGTTCAGAATGCATTAAATTATTCAAATACTGTCTTACCTAGTTTAGATGCTGGGGATGAAAAATCATTTTTAAAAATAAATCGACCTCATCCTTCTATAAAATATGAAAAAATAATTCAAGGTTTCATAGATTTTAACAAAAAATATGAAGGTGAGTTTTGGATAGAAGTAATGTTAATGAAAGGGATAAATGACACAAAAGAAGAATTATTAAAAATTAAGGAAAAATTAGATTTGATTAATCCTGATAGAATTGATATTAATGTTCCAATTAGACCTCCGGCTGAAAATTGGGTAAAAATTCCCGATAAAAACATATTTTCAGTTTTAAATGAAATTTTTGAGGATTATACCAATATAAATTTTCCTGAGAAGGGAAAATTCAATATTTATTCATCAAATTTTGAAAATGAAGTTCTTAAGATTCTTGAAAGACACCCAATGAGGCAAGATCAAATAATTGAAACTTTTTCTAGTCCTAATTTAACACAAGATAAAATTATAATGAATTTAAAAAGACTCAAATTAGAAAAAAAAATAAGAAAAGTTCATTATAATGATCAAATATTCTGGAAGTTAGAAGTAAATTAAAAATGGATTTTTTCCCATTTAGTTTATTAATCTTCTAAAACTAGGCTTTCTAACGCATCAGATACTTCAAGATTTATGTGATGTTCTATTTCACAAGATAGTTTATGTATAATAGATTTGTTTTTGAGCTTTAAAACACGTGAAAAAAATTTAAATAGACAATTGTAATTTCTAATAATCTTAAGAGCGATTTCTTTTCCTTTTTTAGTTAATCTTAAACATTTTCTTGGATTCCAGGTTATTAAACCATTTGCTTTTAATTTATACAACATATTTGTTACTGAGGAAGGTTTAACGTTCAAAAAATTTGAGATTTCTGAATTGGATGTCCAACCACCCTTATTACCTTTTGAAATTAAATAAATTCCTTTGAGATAATCTTCGTAACTTTCATGAATTTCTGACATTTTATCACATTATTTAAAAAAAATAAAAAAATTATTCTTTCTTTTCTAATTCAAGAATTTTTTTAGAGAGACCTTCTATTGCACTTTTTATTCCATTCATTTCTGATTCTAGATATTCTTTTTCTTGTTTAAGTATCGTTAATTGGTTCTCTGGAGTAATACTTGGAGCAATTCCTGGTGCATAAGGAGTATAAACTGGAGCATAAATTGGAGCTCTATAACCCCAACCTCTGCCATAACCCCAACCTCGACCATACCCTAAACCCCAGCCTCTTCCCCTACCTCGACCAAATCCCAATCCGGGACCTTTTGTATATCCTGGAGTATCATAACCTGCACAATATCCTAGACCTCTGCCTGTCATTGGACCTAAACCTCCTGGTCCAGTTCTATCTCCACCTGGCATCTTAATTTATCACCTTTTTTTTGAATATTTATTCATTATTAATTTACTATAATATTAATATAAAACTACTTATTTAAGTATTATGAATATATATTCAAAATAATTTAAAAATTTTATCCTCCAACTATATATCTAATTTTATCAAAGTATCTCTTACTTATATACTTTAATAAATCAGAGCCAAAACTAAGTTTATATAATTCTTAATAATAATACTATCAAATCATAATTTTTTCCCTAATTGAAACTAAGAAAACGTTAAAAAAAATAGAATATTACATCTTATTTTTAGGCATAACTAATAAGTTTAAATACAATTAAATATATATTTTAGTAGAGAAAAGAAATTATTATCTCAAAAAAGATTATGGATTCAAAATTCGAAAGTCCACCTCAAGGTACTAAAAGAGTTATGCCATTAATAAAACGGTTGATTGACTGTCAAACCGGTGAGAAACTTAAAGTATTGAGAGTAAATGCAGGTCATCATGCAAAAAGAAGACTTGCCAATTTAGGAATTATACCAGGGGTTCAAATAATTAAAAGAAAAGCTGCTCCCTTTCGAGGTCCTGTTGAAATAATTGTAAAAGGATCCTTATTAGTCATTGGAAGAGGATTAGCAGCTAGAATAATAGTAATGAATAATAATTCTACATAAATCTTTTAAAATCCTTTGGAAATTTAATCCTATTATTATATCTTTTGGATCAGAAAAATGCAGAAACTTAAATATAAAAAAAAACAGAAAAGAGAAAAAAAACAAAAAGAAGTTAAAGGTATTATCAATATTGCTTTGGCAGGAAATGCTAATGTTGGGAAATCAGTAATTTTTAATCAACTTACTGGACTTTCTCAAACTATCGGAAATTGGCCTGGAAAAACTGTAGAAAAAATGGAAGGCCATCTAAACTTTTTAGGATATCATTTCAATATTATAGATTTACCAGGTATATATTCTTTATCTACTTATTCGCTTGAGGAGATTATAAGTAGAGAGTACATTGTATCAAAAGAAGTTGACATTATAATCAATGTAATCGACGCTACTAACCTTGAGCGTAATTTATTTTTTACTTTTCAGTTATTAGAATTAAGAGTTCCAATGATACTAGCTATAAATCAGATGGATATCTTAAGAAAAAGAAATTTGAATTTAGATTTTAAAAAGCTCGAAGAAATTTTTAAATTACCAATTATTCCTGTTATAGCTGTTCATGGTACTGGCGTTCATCAACTACTTGAAGAAGCAATAGAACTAGCAGTTTATCACAAAAGTACTTCTCATTATGCTAATGAAGGTAAAAAAGTTCATGAACAACAATCTCATGGTGAAATAGAGTTAAATGATAATTTATCTATTAAAGAAAAATTCTTTTTTCCAGATTTAAGTTCAATATTAAGATATGGTAAAGAAGTTGAAACTAGAATAAGTGAGTTAGAAAGGAATATTGAATCAAATTTTGAATATTTTTCATCATTTAATTATCCCTCACGATTTTTAGCCATTAAAATCTTAGAAAATGACGAAGAAATTCAAAAAGTATTTATGATAAACCAGAACATTACGTATATAATCAATTTAGCAAATAAATATCAAAAAGAATTAGAAAAATTACATGGAGAAGATATTAGTACAATTATATCTTCTGAAATATACACTAATATTCATCAAATTATTGAACAAGTTTTAATTGTTAAACCTCGCGGTGCTAAGAAAAGTGTTTGGTCTGAGAAATTAGATCATTTAACTACACATTCGATTTGGGGATATATTATATTAATTTTAATTCTTATTGGAATCTATCTTTTTACATTTATTATCGGGGGTTTCTTTGGAGGAAAAATAGAAGAATTTTTTGAATTTTTAAGTAATATTATATATAGTATCTACAATGAGGATGATCTGGGAGTCAAAATATTTTGGGAAGGTGGGTTAGGAGGAATATTTGGAGCAATAAGTGGAGTTTTAGTTTATGTCATTCCGTTCTTTTTAATTATTGAATTCTTACAGGATTCTGGATATTTACCAAGAGCAGCATATCTCATGGATAGATTCATGCATTTCTTAGGAGTTCATGGAAAAAGTATTATTCCTATGATATTAGGGTTTGGATGTAATGTTCCCGCATGCTCTGGTTGTAGAATAATGGAGACAGAACGAGAAAAGAAAATTTCAATTGCATTAACATCATTAATTCCATGTGCTGCAGTAATGACAGTAGTTTTAGGCTTGGTTGGTAGATATCTAGGTGTAATCTGGGTATTAATTTTATTTGCAATAAATTTTAGCGTAATAGTCCTTATAGGCAAAATATTAAATAAGGTTTTACCTGGTCAGTGTACTGAACTAATTATGGAAATGCATGAATACCGTATTCCAAATTATTCTGTAATTTTAAAACAAACATGGGTAAGAACTAAAGAATTCATCTTTAAAGCTATGCCTATTATTATTGTTACAGGAATATTATTAGAGATATTATTTATGTTTCGATTATTAGATCCTATCAATTTCATTTTATCACCAATTACTGTATTCTGGTTAGGTTTACCAGCTATTACTGGTATCTTTTTAATATATGGGATCTTAAGAAAAGAATTAACTTTAGTTCTTTTAGCTGTGTTGGCAAATTCTATGGGTATACCTCTATTACATACCCCATTCCAGATGGGGTTACTTA
>JBHLRA010000067.1:9087-13857 GCA_048883045.1 Candidatus Thorarchaeota archaeon
TGCTGTGAAGAGGGTTCAATCGAACACGGGGTCATTTTTAATGATGATCGTGAAAATCGTCCTTGGAATTGTCTTTGTATAGATACCACAGATAAAAAAATTCTGAATATTCTACAAGAAAATGATAAAATTTCATATCGTGAATTAGCGGGAAAGTTAAAAATGGCTGCAAGTACTATTCATAACAGAGTAAAAAAGATGATTGAAGAGGAAATAATAAAACAATTTGGTGCTATAATAGATCCAAGCAAAATTGGTTACAATACTATAGCATTGGTAGGGCTTTCGGTTGATCCACTAAAAATGAGTGAAATAGCTGAAAAGATTGCCTCCTACGATGAAACCCAACTTGTCGCAATTTCATCAGGAGATCATGATATTGTTGCTCAGATAATTGCTAAAGATGAAAAGGCTCTCTGGAACTTTATAAATATAAAGATAAAGACAATAAATGGAATAAAACCTCAAATTCATGTATCGAACTTTTTAGACGTATATAAATCAACACAAGCAGTAAAAATAGTCTAATAAATGTTCATTCTAAATAGAATTAAATATAATTCTATTTTTTACAGATAATTTATTCTTGATCAATATGCTTTACAATTCTAAACCAAAAAAGAACTATTGAGTTAATAATTCTATAGAATTGCTTCATCTCTAAAGGTTTGATGATATAACAATTCGCATGGAGACTATACGCTTTTATTAAATCTTCATTTGCATCAGATACAGTTAAAATTACCACTGGTATTCTCTTTAATTCTTCATCTCGCTTGATTTCCTCTAATACTTCAAAACCATTCCTCTTTGGCAAATTCAAATCTAAAAGAATTAAATTTGGGGTATTTGCATGAGAATATTTACCTCTCTTTTTTAGAAAGTCTATTGCCTCAGCACCATCACGAACAACATCTAAATTACTAACAATATTTCTCTTTTGAAGGACTTCTTTCGTAAGACGAATATCAGCGGCATTATCTTCTACGAGTAGGATGTTTGCCTTAACTTTTTTATATTCATTCATTATTATATCCTATTTTTCTTTGATTTTTTTTGGGAAAATTGTAAAGAAAAAGGTTGATCCTTTACCAATTTCTGATTCGACCCATATTTTTCCACCATATCGTTGAACAATCTTTTTACATATAGGTAATCCTATCCCTGTACCGGGATATTCTTCTTTAGTATGCAATCGGTAAAAAATGTTGAAAAGTTTATCAAAAAATTTTGATTCGATTCCTATACCATTATCTTTGACAGAAAATATCCATTCATCATTAATCTTATTTACCCCTATATGTATTTTAGGAGTTTCTTTTCTTCGGAACTTTATAGCATTGCTAAGTAGGTTTTGAAATAATTGAGTAAATTGAGTTTTATCTACTTTTAATATAGGCATTTTATCATAAGTAATAACCGCACCACTTTCTTTAATTGATTCTTGCAGATTAAATAAAGCATCTTTTAAAATACTTTCAAGGTTAGTTAATTTTGAGGGTTTAGCATGTGTTGTAATTCTTGAATAGGATAATAGGTCTTTTATAAGTGTGTTCATTTTTTTTGCGCCATCAGTAATAAAATGTATAAATTCTTTGCCATCCTTATCAATTTTGTTTTTATATTTATCCTCTAAAAGTTGAGAAAAGCTTACAATTGCTCGTAAAGGTTCCTGCAGATCATGAGATGCTACATAAGCAAATTGTTGTAAATCTTCATTAGAACGCCTTAAATCCTCCATTATTTCATTGAATTCAATTTCTCTTTTTGTAATATGTTCTGATAGGAATGAAACTACTATTCCAACAATTATTAAAGAACCTACTCTCAAAAAATTATTAATAGTGTCGAGAGTAAAAAAATCATAGTCCAGAATGAGATGAATTATAATTAATATTGCGGCTAAGAATGTGGGGACGATCAATCCCTTTCTTTTCCACCATAAACATGCTAAAATTGAAGGAAAATAGAAAAAATGTGCAACTAAGATAGAAGTATTAAGAATTACCTCGAAATAATAAATCAATAAGCATGATATAATAATTAAAATTAATATAATCAAAAATCTTATATTTTGGTCTTTAAACTTCAAATTCATAACTAGCCTATCCCATTTTTATTATAATTTAAACAATCTGATTTTATCAAAATGATTCATTGAAAATTATAAATTTAAATATTATAAGAAAAATTCTTTTTTAATAAGAATATTGTCCAATATATAATAAATTTTATCGAATAAAAATATCAATATTCTAAGTTCAAAAAGTGAGATTTTACTTAAAAATTTATAGAAATAATAATAAATTGTGTTATCTCCTTAAAGATTTCATAACTTAAAATGCTTATTGACATTAATAAATAATATAATTATTTATATTAAAATGAATATTATTCAGAATAAGGAAATATAATTGAAAAAAATTTTTATGTTACTTTAATAAAAAAAAATAGGTGTATAATCATAGAGAATAAAAAGCGTGATATATTACTAATTGAAGATAACAAAGCTGATGTTCGCCTTATTGAAGAATTATTAAAGTCTTCTTCAGATTTTAAGTTTAATTTAGAATCCCATTCTCGTCTTTCTGATAGTCTAAATAAGTTAAAATCTAAAAATTTTGATGTTATTTTATTAGATTTAACTTTACCAGATAGTGATAGAGAATCCACTTTGGAAAGCGTTATGGATGTAACTGATAAGATTCCCATAATAATTTTAACAGGGTTAGATGATAAGGAATTTGCATTGCAATCTCTTCAAAAGGGAGCTCAAGATTATTTAGTAAAAGGTGAACTAAATGGTCCAAGTTTAGTACGATCAATAATATATGCTATTGAACGACACAGAATTGAAATTGAAAAAACAAGAGAGAAAATTCTAAAAGTACAATTCGATGATAAAGACAAAGAGATTTTAAATTATTTACAAGAAAATTACAGAATCTCGTATAAGGATTTGAGTAATAAAGTAAATCTAGCTGCTAGTACTATTCATAATCGAGTACAAAATATGATAAAAGAAGGAATAATAAGAAAATTTGATACCCTCATAGATCCATTTAAAGTAGGATATGAATCTGTCGCCATCCTTGGCCTTTCTGTTGACCCATTAAAGTTAGATGATGTAGCCAAAAAATTAGCAAAATATGATGAAATTCAATTGGTTGCCTCTTCAACTGGAGATCATAATATATTAGTAAAACTTATAGCAAAAGATGAAAAAAATCTTTGGAGATTTGTCAACGAGGAAATAAAAACTATGGATGGAATACAATTACCTATGCATGTATCAAGTTTTATAGACATTTTTAAAATGACTCAAAAAATAAACTTTAATATAAGAGAAAAAGAGTAAATTCACAATATAATTCTCTATTTTAGCCCTATACCTTTTTTTTAACTTTTATTAAAACGACACTAATGTAGGCCTTAAGGGAAAATACCTCTAAGTTCGATTGCTTTAGCTAACCTTGAAATTGCAATTATATATGAAGCTATTCGTAGAGTAACGTTCTTTTCTTTTGAGAGATTATAAACCTCCTCAAAGGCACTATCAAGAATATTCTTTAATTCTTGATTAATTCGTTCTAATTTCCAGAAATAACTATGAATATCTTGAATATACTCAAAATAAGATACACATACGCCTCCTGCATTAGCTAAAATATCAGGCACTACAATTATTCCTTTTTCCTTTAAAATTTCATCTGCTTCTGGTGTTGTTGGGCCATTAGCGCCTTCTAATACTATTTTACAATTTATTTTATGAGCGTTTAATTTATTTATTTGGTTTTCTAATGCTGCTGGAATCAAGATATCGCATTTTAGAGTAAGGATTTTTTCATTTTTTATAGATTCATAATTTTCATTGTGGAAATCTTTAAGGTAATTGTTTGTGTCTCTCCAATTCAACAATTTTATTATATCTAAACCTTCTTTAGAATATAATCCACCACTAATATCTGATACCCCTATTATTTTACAGCCTTTTTCATATAAGATTTTTGCTATATTTCCCCCAACATTACCAAATCCTTGTATAACAATTTTTTGTGTTTCCAAATCTATATTCATCTTATTACACAGAGCTTCAAGTACAAAATACAACCCCATTCCAGTTGCGGTTTCTCTCCCTACTGACCCTCCTATCTCTATTGGTTTCCCTGTTACTACCCCAGGAACAGCTTTCCCTTTATTCATAGAATAAGTATCCATGATCCAAGCCATGATTTGCGAATCGGTGTTAACATCTGGCGCAGGAATATCCATATCAGGGCCTATAATATTTATGATTTCTGCTGTATATCTACGAGTTAACCTTTCTAATTCACTTTTTGATAATTTTCTGGGATCAACACATACACCTCCCTTTGCACCTCCCAAAGGTAAACATAATAAACTACATTTCCAAGTCATCCAAGTAGCTAATGCCTTAACTTCATCAAGATTGACACTGGGAGCAAATCTAATGCCTCCTTTACCAGGACCCCTAATAGTTGAGTGTTGAACCCTGTAACCCTCAAATACCTCAAGATTTCCGTTATCCATTTTGATTGGAAGCGAAACAATTAAAGCACGCTCTATTCTTTTAAGGTATTTCTTTATATTTTCATCTAAATCCATCTCTTTAGCAACAATATCAATTTGTTTTTTTGCCATTTCAAATGGATTTGTTTCTGACAATAACTCTTTTTCTTCTTTTCCATAAACCTCAATCTCATCTGTAGAAATTAAAGTTTCTGGATAAATAAATTTCATTTGGTCTTT
>JBHLRA010000068.1:0-4059 GCA_048883045.1 Candidatus Thorarchaeota archaeon
GTTTTGCTTAGCATTCCCAATACAAATCCCTTGACATAATTGATGAAAAACCCATCCGTTAGGATCAATCATAAACATTGGTACCTTGAAAATTAAACACCTTTCTGAAGGTATTGTATCCATTGAGTAATACTTTGTAAGATTTTTTAGAGCTCGACCTTTTACTTGTAATTCACTATTAATTACCTGACAAAACTCAAACTCTTTAGCAATCATTTCAGTAAGTTTTTTATTCTTTTCATTTATAGGATTATCCATATTTTCAAGCCCAAGATTTTGAGTTATGGAATATATTTTTTCGATTCCAGCTTCATGTGCAGCTTTCATTGCTCGTTTCACAACTTCGAGTGGAACAAACTCTTGGTGAAATATATCAATACTAAACCCCATAGTATTTAAACCAGCTTCTTTTAACTTTAGGGCATATTCTTTAGCAGTTGAATCATTTTTTCCCCAATATCCATTAGTTGGTAATCCTATCTTTGAAATATCATAACTTTTTACTTCTTTAATAAGGCTAATTAGCAAATCAAAATGAAGTAGAGGTTCTCCCCCAAAAAAGCCAACTTCATCAATAACATAATTAGCTGTAACATCTTCCAAATATTTTCTTACATCATCTAATTCCATTATAGCATTGTCTTGGTTTGGAGAACCTGGAATGGCACAATGCTTGCACTCATTAGTGCATTTATATGATATAAGAAAGGTAAGGAAATTTATTCTTTTTTTATTTTGTTCACTACTCATTTTTATATTTACTTTTTTTAATCATTATTTTCAAATTTCTTAAAATTTGACAAGTAGAGATTACTTTTTTTGTTCTTTCATTTCTTTTTTAATTTTTAAAATAGTCTCGTCAAAATCCTTTATGTATTCATTCATTCGATCTCTGGTTTCTATAAATGCTACTTTTTTAGCTTCAAGAATTTGGATTTTTTCCTTAGGAGTTAAATTACCTTTAAATCTTTCAGGTTTTAAAGCCATTGGTAAAACTTGAATTGAAGGAATATCTTCAAAACGTTCGAGATCATCTGAATCAATCGCAGTTCCCTGATCTATTGATGCTGCCAAGAACCGACGATACGTATTTCTTATATTTCGTTGAGTTAATTTCATTAATCTTAATGCTTCTTTACCTGTATCTGAAATCTCATAAACTTTCTTCTTTTTATCTTCTTTAAGAATTTTGATGAAACCTTTTTCCCTTAGGTTATTTAAGATCCAATATAGCGTCGATGGAGATGGATTCCACATTCCTAAAGTACGTTTTTCAATTTCATTCCCTATTTTATATCCATGAGAAGGTCCTCTTTCAAGAATAGAAAGAATGAATATATTAGTAAAATTCTTCTTCATTACTTTTTCGAAGTTCTTATTATAGTCTTCAACCATAATTAGTCGATTCCATTATTACAATGAAAAATTACCAATTAATAAAATACCAGTGACTGGACTACCAGTGACTGATATAATGATTTTTAAATATTTAAATCTTTTTTTTGATATTTTTTGACGTTATTGTTCTAAACTAATTTCATTTAATTCTATAACTTTCAATTCAAGGATTTTGAATATCTAATAGGATCAAGCTTAATTATTATATATTATTATAAATTAATGAGTTTAGTTATGAATCAAAACGAAGAGTTATCAAAAGAAACAATAGAGCATATTTCAAAATTAGCTTTATTAGATTTATCTGAGGAAGAAAAAGCAACGCTTGCTAAGGAAGCAGGTAATATTCTTAATTACTTCAAAAAATTAGATAATCTAGATACGAGCAATGTTAATCCCATGACCCATCCAATAGATGGATTAAAAAATGTTTTCAGGGAAGATGAACCGTGGGAATCACTTTCTACTGAAGAAGCATTACGAAATGCAAAATACAAAAAAGATGGATATTTTAAGGCACCAAGGATTCTAAAAGAAAAATAAAACACTATTTTTTATACTCATCAGTTAATTTTCGTATTGCTTCAGCCATATCTCTAAGTGCGTGCCTTCTCTCTTTTCTTGTCATCTTATAGAAATCTTCTTCCGAATCAGAACCTATTTTTTCTGCAGATGCCATGTCTCGATATTTTGTAAACACTAGGCTTGTTACATATTTATCATAACGCTCTAAAGCTTTGATTAACCGAACATCATTTTGAATTGTATCCCATAGTTCTAAAGTCTCCAAAGATCTAATCCCCAAATCAATTCTAAACCAACTAATTGGAAATAAAAGTTCTCTTTGAATTCCCATCTCAATAATAGCTAAGTTTTCTTCATCAATGTAGAGTTCTGGGATTTCATCTTCTCTATATACAATGTTATCACTCATAATATAAAGATTTGCAGCACCTCGAGATGTGCAAACAATTCCTGTAGCAAACCCTTTCGCCATTCTTAAAGTATCAGCTAAATCCTCCAATTTGTTTCCAAAAATATGGAGTTTGTGCTTTTTAGTTCCTTGAATTTCAACATTAATTTTTTTTATATTTTTTGAATCAGAAAGAATTTGGGGAAATAGATTTTTATCTCGAGTTTTTTTGTGGGCTTCTAAAAGTTTATTTATAATCTCATAATCTAATTTAAGACCAGGGATCACAGTATTTTGATTAAGAAATGCATCTACTTCAAAATCAGCAATTCCATAGAATAATTTTTGATTATTTATAATATTATAAATAGTTTCTACAATAGTTTCAATTAATGCTTCTGGATCTTCACGAATAGAGTCATATTCTTTAGTTACAAAGGTATCGATTTGATCTTCTAATCCTTCTTCTTGATAAAATGCACCCCAGCTAAGTTCGCTGAAAATAACACTCTCAGAATATAAGTTATGGTGGGAATCAAAACTCAAAATGCTCTTACTGCCCCCTAATTCAACACCTAATTTAGATCCAGAGGCTAGAATCGCTGAAGGAGGATTAAAAAATACGATTGGCAAACAGAAACACGTTATATTGTAATTAAATTGACTTAATTCTACACATTACTTTTTACAATAATTCTAATAATTATAGATAAAAAACATATAAAAAATTAGTGTTATATAGAGTTATTTTAAATCTTAAATTTTCAATCTTTAGATTTAGGATTTAAATTTCTACGATATTCAGAATATTGACATAAAATACTTAGGCATTTAGTGATGTCATCCCACATACTAAAAATAGGAATATCATGTTCTACAAATTTTTGCATCCAAGGATATCTATAAGGATAAGGTCCAGCAAAAAACACAGGTATCGAGAATTTTTTCATTAATCTCTTTATAGATTTTAAAACAATATTTTCAAAGATATCTTTCATATTGTTCATATTCTCATCAATTTTCATACCAGATTTTTCGATAATTTTCATTATATCATCAAAGTCATAAATCCCAAATACAATAACAGCATCTACTTCATTAGATTTCATCAGTAACTTTGGAAATTTTATAAACATATTCATAAAATTCTCATGAAAAGTAATATCAACTGGATTCACTGAGCTTGCTGTTTTAGGAATATCTTTTTTCAATTCGGCTTGTAATTCTTGTGAAAATTCTGGTATTTCTAAACCATATAATTCAGCATTTTTAGTCATCATTGCGCCAGGACCTCCTGAATCAGTTATAATTCCAATTTTATTCCCTTTTGGAAAGACTTTATAAGATTGGGCTTGGGATAAAGTTCTAAGATAATATAAGAAATCCATAATGGAATCAGTAGAAATAATCCCTGTTTCTTTAAAGACAGCTTCATAAATTCTATTATCAGCGCTTATAGAACCCGTATGGCTCATTATAGATCTTGCCGCTGCTTTCGAACCTCCCGCATATATTGCTACTATTGGTTTTTTAGGTGTTATTTCTTTTGCTAATTTAATAAACTTTTTTCCTTGTTTGATTTCTTCAATATAAAGTCCAATTACTTCTGTTAAAGGGTCATTTTTAAAATATTTTAACACATCTACTAAATCTATGTTTCTCTCATTCCCTACAGATATTGATTTTCCTATTTTGATTCCTAGATCATTTGTATAAAAGGCAGTTTGAGCTGCGACAGTACCAGACTG
>JBHLRA010000068.1:4159-8004 GCA_048883045.1 Candidatus Thorarchaeota archaeon
AGGGAATATATTTCCGTTGAATCCACCCCCAGCAATAATATTTCGTAATTGCATTGAGCCCATTGTTGTCATGAGATTATTATTAGCACCAAAAACACAGATACTCTTAGGGTTTAAAATTTGTTCAATAAAATTGTCTTTAAAAGATTCAGTGTTATTCATACTCATAAATTATTTTTATCAAAAATATTACTATAGAAAATTAAAAATATAACATAAGACTTATGATAAGGAATGAAAATTAAGCATATCACCTAAATTCAATTTCAGCTGAAACACCTAATACCTTACTTTCTTATTCAATTTTATTGATTTTTTTAAGATAATCAGAATATCTTGCCAACACTGTGAAACATTTTATTGGCATATCCCATAAGTCAAAAATAGGAATATCTGAATTGATAAATTCTCGGATCCATGGATTGGAGTACCCTTGCGGACCAATATAAAAAACGGGAACTCCTTTTTTCTTTACCAACCTTTGAATAGGTTTTAAATAAAGCCCTTTCATCAAATCTGTAGGCACATCAAATTCATCATAACTTTTACCCCCTGACGTTTTAATTATATCTAAAACCTCTTCAAAGCCAAATGCAGCATAGATAATTATCCCATCAACTTCACCAGAATTAATCAAGGCTTTTGGTATTTTAATATAAAGATTGTATTGATTGAATTGAAATGTTAGATCTAGAGGGTTATCAATATTTGCTACAGGAGGAACGTATTGTTTCAATTTGTTTTTTAATTCATCTGAAAATTCAGGTAAAATTAACCCTGATTTCTCTGCAACTTTTGCCATCATTGCACCACATCCTCCAGAATCTGTGATTATTCCTAATCTATTGCTTATTGGAATAATTTTATTAGAAAATGCTCTTAGAAAATAAAAGAATTCTTTAATTGAATCGGTGGAAATAATGCCTGTTTCTTTAAATACACTTTCAAAGATTTTATCATCTCCAGCAATAGCACCAGTATGTCCCATGATTGAACGAGAGGCAGCTTCTGTTCCTCCCGCATATATTGCTACAATTGGTTTTTTGGGAGTAATTTTCTTTACTAAGTCTATAAATTCTCTACCTCTCTTAATTTCTTCTATATATAACCCAATGGCATCTGTCTCAGGATCATTTTTAAGATATTCTAAAAAATCAACCAAATCAATATCTTCTTCATTTCCTATCGAAAGGGATTTCCCTATTTTAACACCAATATTATTACAAAACCAAAATACATGGGACGCTACTGTACCAGAATGAGCAATTATGGATATATTTCCACGTTGTGGAGTCTCATAAATCCACATAGTGTTGAGACATTTATCTTGATATTCAGGATAGTTATAAAAAGCATTATAGACACCCAAACAATTTGGACCAATATATCTAATATTATATTTTTCAGCAATTTCATGTATTTTTTGAGAAAGAGTTTTCCCCTCAATTCCGAACTCTCGAAATCCTCCTGAAACAATTATAACGTGTTTAACTCCTTTTTGTCCACATTCTTCAAATACGTTTAGAACACTATTAGGTTTTAAGATGATAAAACTCAAATCTGGTATCTCTGGAAGATCCAAAATTGATTTATATGCTTTTAATCCTTGAATATTCTCTAATCTAGGATGTATTGGGTATATTTTATCTTTTGGAAATCCACCAAAGATAATATTCCGAAGCATCATAGCACCCATATTATCTAAGAAAGAATTTGAAGCCCCAAAAACTGCAATACTCTCAGGATTTAAAAAGGGATATAGAAAATGATTCCTAACACTCGTATATTTACTTTCAGTCATAATGAATAAAAAGTTAAAAGATTAAGGAAGAGAAATTAAAAAGCAATTTGAGGTTTTCGATTGGGGGATTTCTAATATTAAAGATCTCCTATTAATTCGATTTCAGCCAAAAATCCTGTTTTTTATTTGAAATTCAATTTTTTCCAGTTGAACCAAACCCTCCTAAGCCACGCGCAGATTCAGGTAATTCATCAGTTTCAATAAAATTGTAATCGTACATCTTTGATAGAATTAGTTGGCAAATCCTTTCACCTTTCTTGAGTGTGACTTCTTTATTAGAATTATTTACGACGATAGCCATCCATTCATTTCTATATCCTGCATCGATCGTGCCCGGAGAATTCACAATAGATAAACCATCCCATAAAGCTAAGCCACTTCTCGGAACAACTTTAAAGTAATATCCTTTAGGTATAGCTGTTGAAAATCCTAGAGGACATCCTATTCTTTCAAGGGATTTCAATGTATAAGTATCTGATTCAACTTCAATTAATTGTTTTTTATTTCCTTCATGTATAATTTTTTTAAATCCCATAATTCGAGCATCAATACCCGCATCTCCCGGTTTAGACGGTTTTGGGATAATAAGCTCTTTTCTTAATTTTTTTATAGGAATCGAAAGTGGTTCATCATTATTCTTTTGGTTCATACTTCATCAATTCATATTATTTTCAGTTTTAAAAAATAATTTTTATTAAATAATAGATATTTTGTTAAAATAATTATAATAATATTTCCTACAGTGAATAATTTGATTATAATTGATAGGTATGATCCACGAGTGGACAAAGAAGCATTGAAGGAAATCTTTAAAGATTTCATTGAAAACAAATCTTATTTCTTTTCACATTGGGATAGATTTGAAGAGGAGTTGAATCGGAGGAGTCTTGACCTTCAGTATCGTAATTCTATGGTCGTAGCAAAGATAGATGGACAAATCGTAGGTTTTGGGACCTATACCCTATTTCGGGACTATTTAGGTAATAATAGAGTTCTAATTCATCAAGTCTTAACAAAAAAAGAAGATTCCTTTAAAAAAGGAATTGAAGAACAGATAATTCGAGAGCTTCAATTATATATTAAGAGATCCTTGAAAATTGATAAAGTTCATTTCATTTGTCCTGACGATGATGGAGCTTTAAGGAGCTTATTTTTAAAGTTAGGTATAAAGAAGTCAAAATATATCTGGTATGAACATGAAATATAGATAAGAAAATTATCTCTATTAATTAATTATAAACACTGTGGATACATCTATGACAGACAACAATAATATTAAACAAATAATTGAAAAAGCAAAAGATTTAAAGAGACAAGAAAAATATGAAGAAGCCTTAGAAATCCTAGAGGAAATTTATAAGAATAATCCTGATTCAGAAGAGATTAAAAACAATTTAATAGATTTGATGTTTGATTATGGAGGATATCTCAACGATTTCTATACTTTAGAATATGAAAAAGCACAGATCCTATTTAAGAGAATAACCAAACTGAGTCCAAATAATTATAGAGCTCATTATAATTTAGGTATTGCTTTTTTCAATTTAAGCAAAATAGAAAAAGCTAAGAAATCATTCGAGACAGCATTAAAAATTAAACCAGATTATAAGTATTGTTTATACAATTTAGGCTTGATTTATGAAGAGGCGGAATCATATGAAGAAGCATTAGCATACTATGAAAAGGCTTTGGATATTGATCCTAATTTCACTTATGCATTAACCGCTCAGTCTCAAATCCGGCAGAAGTTAGATGAATTAAAAAGATTGAAATTTATTTGAAATTCGAAATGACATTATATTCTTTTTAAGATGTTAATTTTCTATGTATTGCATAACAAACAATAACGACTACAATAAAAACGATTCCCCCAATAATGTATTGCCAGAGGCGTGGATCCGATAGTAAATCTCCTATAAGGTTTGACTGAAACATAATAAGCCTTTCTTGAATTTATTAAAGTCTTAATAGAATTCGTGATATTTAAAATTTGACCATCAATTTTAGTTGAATTCATTAATCTTTAATTAAAGACAAAAATTAA
>JBHLRA010000068.1:8104-10602 GCA_048883045.1 Candidatus Thorarchaeota archaeon
TTCACTTCCATTTTAATTTCTTTGTAAGTTAATTTGTTATAGTTTAGTATTTAAACATTTCGCAGAATAACGATAAATTCGAAGAATTTTAATTTAATTAATTGGAATCTTTTAAAATTGTAAAATGAGATAATACAAAATAAAAAAGTAAAAAAAGTAGTAATAAATTTTTTAGTACCTTTCTAGGCATCCAAATTTTCTAGTATTGTTGCAACGCCTTGTCCACCACCGCAACAAGCATTTGCAATACCATATTTAGCTTTTTTGTCTTTTAAGATTCGGGCAAGAGTACCTGGTAATCTTATCATTGTTGATCCCAAAGGATGTCCAATTGCGGTAGAACCTCCCATAACATTAACTTTTTCTTCAGGAATGTTAAATGCTTTCATACAATTAAGAGTTACAATTGTAAAAGCTTCATTAATTTCCCAATAATCGATATCATCAGCAGTTAATCCTGCATATTCTAAAGCCTTCTCAGTGGCAGGAACTGGACCTCTTCCCATAACAGATGGATCTACAGCAGCCCACCCAATTGATACAATTTTAGCTAACGGTTCTAAACCTCTTTTTTTAGCTTCCTCTGCTTCCATCATTAAACATGTAGTAGCACCAGCATTCAACGGTGAGGAATTCCCAGCAGTTATTACTCCTTCAGAAGTTCCTTCTCTTTCTTCATATCCCGATTTACCTCCATTTTTCTTCAGGTAAAATGGTTTCGAAAGTCTGCGTAATCCAGCAACACCTTCCAAAGTGGATTTTCGTGCTGCCATGTCTCGATCAACCATCATTGGTTCTTCTACATTACCTTCAACATGACCTTCAATCGGAATTATTTCACCTTTAAACCATCCATCTTCATGACTTTTAACTGTTAAATTATGACTTCTGACTCCAAATTTATCTAAATCTTCCTTTGTAAAAACAGGAACTTCCTCTTCATAAAGTTTTTGAGCTGTTTGAATCATATTAATTGTAGTCATCAAATCATATTGAGGTCTATACCATTCGCTTCTCTTATTAATCATTTTTAAGTTTGGACGAACCCAATCATTCTGCATGGGGATTCTGGTCATGTGTTCTACTCCTCCTCCCAAACAGATTTTACTATGACCTGTCATTATTTCCATAATACCCACATGCATTCCAGAACCAGCAGAACCACATTGACGATCTACGAATAAAGCAGGAACAAAATCAGGGAAGTCTGCTAGAAATAATGGTAATCTTCCACCATATGTCCAAGCCTCATATACACCCATTGCAGTACCTACAGTGAACTCATCAATCTCTTCCTTTTTTATTCCTTTATCAGCTAGTTTTTCATCAAAAAATTTCATAAGCAGTTTAGCTAAGAGTTCATCACCACGAATTTCACCAAAAACGTCTCTTTCTGGTTGTTTTGGTCTTGAACGAGAAAAGGCAGTTCTTGCATAATCAATTAACCAAACTTCTTTCATTTCCATTTCTTTAAATCACCAATTTTTTTTACTAAAATAGAACTTTAAACAAATAAAAATTCAATTTTAATAATTTGAAGTTTAAAAAAATATTAAACTTTTTGATAAATGTGTGTCGTATATTTTTATCTAAAGCTTAACTTTTCGAAAATTAGTTATTGCTATTAAGATACTATTAGAATGATTTTTATGCATAGAAGATTTAATTAAAATATGCCCAAAATCTCTATAATAGCTGGAAGCAAATCAGATGAAGAAGTCTACAAAAAGGTTGAAAAAGTACTAAAAGAGAATCAGATAGATTACGATCTTCAAATTCTTTCAGCACATCGGAATCCAAAGGAATTAGATAATTATATTAATAGTTGTGATTCCTTAATATATATAGCTGTAGCCGGTCTTTCTGCTGCTTTACCAGGGGTGATTGCATCAAAAACTAATAAACCTGTTATAGGAGTACCTGTAAGTACTAAATTAAATGGCTTAGATGCTTTACTTTCAATAGTCCAAATGCCTCCAGGAATTCCAGTCGCTTGTGTCGGTATCGATAGAGGAGAAAATGCAGCATATTTAGCAATTAGGATTTTAGATCTTTTAGAAAAATGATTATAAGGTGATATATTTGTCAAAAAATCTAATTGAATTAGGAAAAAAGAACGCTGCTATAAAAGCCGTAGAAGAAAACATTAAAAAGAATATGATAGTTGGTATCGGAAGTGGATCTACTATAGTGTATGCTGTAGAAAGATTAGGTGTACTAAATAAAGAAAAAAATTTAAATCTGAAATGCATTCCAAGCTCATTTCAATCTTACCAATTAATAATACAGAATAGTTTAGATTTAGTATCTTTAGAGCAGTATCCCGAAATTGATGTAGATATTGATGGTGCGGACGAAATAGATAAGGATCTTAATTTAATTAAAGGGGGTGGAGGTTGTTTAGTACAAGAAAAAATTGTTGCATCAAATTCAGAAAAACTCATTATTATTGCAGATTTTAGGAAAAAGTCAGAAAAATTAGGACAAAATTGGAAAAA
>JBHLRA010000068.1:10702-13843 GCA_048883045.1 Candidatus Thorarchaeota archaeon
TAAGATAACATAATTATCCTCTGTTATAGTTCCTATAAATAAGTTAACAAAAACTCGCATATCAGAATTAAGATCTTCGTAATCTTTCATATATACTGCGAAATTTATTTCATCTAGTTGCCTTACTTTGTAAATGTAGTTTTCAGCATCTTCAAAAGTATTGACAGAAGAGCCAGGATAACTGAAAAGTGATAGTTCTTTTATTATCTCTGGTGGCTTATTAATAATCTGAAATGGTACTCTTGGTGAATTTGGGTTTGAATAATTTGAATTTTGAGGGATAATATAACAAATGCCATATCCAGAAGGATCACTTAATAATGGATCAAAATTATTTAAATAGATATTTCCATGACTATGATTGAATAATAAGTTTTTCACCTCTAATTCCTTAGTATTGTAAAATGAAAAGGGATAAATCGATAAATAACCTTCTATATTTCCATATGATGGCTTATCTAATTCGGTAATTAAATCTAGAGTTTCACCTGGTTCTCTTGTTACTGAAGAATTACTTACAGATAATGAATTGATTTGTGGTATTTTAGTACTATCAAAATATAGTATTTTTGTGGTTTTATTATAATCTGTCAGACCGACCTTTAGACTTACTTCAATAGAATATGGAATATAACTTGGATATGATAAAGTAAATGAATCATTATAATATATCCCATCATTTCCGTATGAAGTATTTAATAAAATTGGTTTTGAGTAAGTCGCATTTTTAATAAGCACATTTAAGGAATCATAGTCAGTTGGAGTTATTGGAGTTTCTGAAGTTTGATTTTTCAAGTAAATTGAAAGATCAATTCTTTGATTTGAAATACGATTTTCTTTTAAATATATATTTATAGAAATATCTTCATCACTCAAGAAGAATTCAATAACATTTTTTAACATTGAATAATGATCTTGAAGATAATTTGGTGAAGTATATTTATTAAACATCCAATGTAAATCTCCAAAAGCTAAAAGGCGTCCCTTTCCTTCTGATTGACCCTCATATCGAGCAACTACTGTTTTATTTTCTATTGTAGCAAGAGACTCACTATTGCCAGAAACCGTAAAACTATTACCATAAAGCCAATAGAATTTATCTACATCAGTAAAAATACTCAGATTATTTAAATTAGTTACGCTCTGAGAACTTACACTTAAACTGCTTCCTAACCAATTATCATCCATAATATTTTCTTTCTTTAACTGAAGATCTACACCCAATTGGGTAAATAAATGGTTAATATTTTCAATTGCCATATCCTGATATCGAGTTCCTAAAAATAAGATATTCCCTCCATTTTCAAAATAATTATGTAAATTTTCTATTTCTATAGAACTATACGGTAATATTGGAGTTTGCAAGACTACTATATCATATTGAGCTAATTTTTCATCAGTTAATATAGAATTATTCAAATCTCTATTATAATCTGGAGTCCAATATTCCATACTATAATCAATTGAAATATTCCATTCAGTAAGATCATCCATTGCTTCATAAAAACCTAATTGATAAAAGGAAGCCTCAGGATACCAATCATTTAGACCATGATAAGACTCCATTAATATCTTATACTCTGGTAATCGGATATCTAATGAAATATTAGCAAAATCGTAGATCTTTCCTCCAACTGTAAGATTAATTTGGAAATTTCTTAAACCTGGAGAAGCATTATTATTAATTTGAATATCAACTTCTACAAAGTCTATACCTGATTCATTAAACAAAATAGTAGACTTATCTAATGAAAGTGAAACTCCTTTTATATAAGTTGGAATATCAATATCAACTGTTTTGTTTTCACCTGATATAATAGTTAAATTAAATTTTTGATGATCTCCTGGGAAATGTAATAAATCGTATGGTTTAATAGGAAGATCATCGGGATATAATTTTACAATGTCATTATAATTGGGAGTAATACTATCTAAATAATTAAGTGAAGCAGAAATATTTATTAAGCCTGCTCCAGATTTTAAAATATCACTTTCGCTTTCGAGTTTATTTGCTCCCTCCAATAAAGCAATCCTTGCCGTTTCAGGAGTTAGATTTGGGTAAGCCTCTAGTAAAATTGCTAATGCTCCTGCTACAATAGGACAGGACATACTCGTCCCACTTAGCGGGATATAATCTGCATTTCCAGGAAAATCGAAGTAATCACCTAGATAACGGTATTCATATGAATAGATGGAACCTAGTGCTTCTGTAGAAATTATATTTATACCTGGAGCTACAACATCAGGATACCCTAAATAACTATAAGTAGGGCCCCAACTACTAAAAGAGGCTAATTCATTATTTCTATTTGTGGCACCCACAGCAATTACATCGACACCAGATGCGGGAGTAGATCCTGTAAAATAATCTGAACCAGAATTACCTGCTGATGCTACAAAAATAACACCGTAAGCATTTTTGGCATTTGTAATTGCTTCTGTTATTGAATCTGAGATTGCAGGAAATCCCCCTCCAAAACTCATTGAAACAATATCAGCACCTGCACCGCCCTCATTCGTAGGTTTAGAAGCCCATTGAATAGCTTTTATAATATCTCCATCCTGCAATCCACTTGCATTTCCGGCTCTTGCATTAATCAATAGAGCACCAGGAGCTATGCCACGATATTTTCCAGATGAGCCACTACCATCTCCAGCAATGATTCCCGCCACATGAGTTCCATGACCAACATCATCATTAAAGTTTGAGATACTTTCATTAAGTACAAAATTACTATTATTTATAATAGTTAAATCTGAGTGAGGATATATTCCAGTATCAATTACTGCTACTTTCACACCAGAACCATCATAAGGTAAATCTTCAGCTCCAACAGCAGAAAGCCACCAGTTTGAATATAAATCTTCATCTAAAGCACTAGGTTGTAGATTATCTTCTTGAAAAGAAGGATATTGGTAATTTTTTGATTTGTAGATTTTGGTAATAGCAACATTATTCTCAATTAATCTAGTATTTTCAACTAATAGATTCGGATTAATTTCTAAATAGATTCCTGAAATAATATCATAATTTGTAATTAGCTTATAATTTATAAAAACTGAATCTAACACTTTAATCCTATCTTCTTTTGAAAGAGAATCTTTAAAATGAACAATTATTTTAATGTTAGTAGGATTATC
>JBHLRA010000069.1:0-10430 GCA_048883045.1 Candidatus Thorarchaeota archaeon
TCTCCAATCTTTAATTTTGGTTTTCTATCTATTAGACATACATCTAGACCTCTCTCTGCTGCGAATCTGGCAGTAGTGGTACCACCTGTACCAGCTCCAACGACGATTACATCAAAGGATTTCTTTATGTTTTCCATATCAAGAGGCTTTATATAAAGATTTATTATAAAAAAAATTAAATTAAAGTTAGGAGATAAATAATTAATGTACTGCCTATAGGGACTGTTAAATCATCTAAAGTACTTGGTGAAATTAATTCGATTATGGTAGCAATAGCACTGGTAATTAATGAATAAATTAAAATAGTAGGGAAAGCTAAGGGTTCTTGAACAGGAATTAGTAAACCGAATAGAAAAAATGAGAGAAAACATAATATAAAAGCTGTTATAAAGAAAGTTGTTGAACCTTCAAGGGTTCTTTTTGAATTTGTCCAAGGTAAACTTATAACTATCTTTCCCCAGCGTTTTCCTATAACTGAAGCTAAAGTATCAGAAACTATCATTATTAATACTCCAGCGATGGGAAAATAGAATTGTTCTGAAGCAAAAATTCCAAAAATTAGCACTAAAGAGGTAATTGAAAGGCAATAAAAGAATGGACCTTGAAGAAAGGCTCTCTTTAGTCCTTCTTCTTGTTCTTCCGATATAGCATCGTATAAATCTTTTAATTGCTTTACTTTTGATTCTTTTGAGCTGAAATAAACTAATATAGTCAATGTACCTGCAATAATCGTGGGCCAAAATGGCCAAAAATAAAAAGGAGAGCTTAATACTGCTAATCCCGCGAACATATGTACTGCTTTTCGTGCTGCAAATTTTGTAATTTTTTCCTTTTTATATAATATTAGAGGAATAAAAATTGATAAAAGGATGTAAAAGAATGTGATTCCGACAATTCCAAAGTCAGTGAAAATATCAGTCATTTTAGTATCAATTAGTTTAATTAATAAACCAAAAAAGTATTCTTACTTTAAAGACTTTATTAACAGATGAGTTTTTATTACAAATAAGAGTATGAAATATCTTACAATGGTGGTATTAATGGAACTTCATCATATTTCCATTCATCCACTATTGGATACGACCGCTAATGATTAGGAATCGTTAAATAATTACAAAATTTGTTATTCATTCTGTCTATCTGGAAATTTTTTCTTTATATTCACTATTTAATTTAGATTTATTAAAATTTTTATACAACCTCAAATTTCCTTTTTCAAAAGAAAAAAATAGTAAATAATTATCTAAGCGCTTTTTATTTGTATTAAAATGTCAAAAAGAAGTTATGGTTCAGGTCATTTTGGTGAATGGATTGAAGATGAATACGGTTTACCCGCTTATCGTTATACTTGCGATCAAACCGTTGATCCAAAAGCAATCACACCTATGAATGAAATCTGGCATGCTAAAACAGATCATTGGCATCAAGTTGGAAATGATAGAATAGTTGCGGTTGCTTCCAATTATGGTTATATTCAAGTTAGGCAAGATGAAGGGGGTCCGAAGTTTCTTAATGTTTATGATCCAGAATATCAGCATTATGCGGGAGGTTTTGGATATTTAAATGATGGAAAAAGTGTCATTACTACTTTTTACACTAAACAACATCCATTATTTGAACGAGTATTTGGAATAGGTTATTACAGAAAAATAGTCGAAGATAAAGGGTATAAGGTAGATCAGGTGATTTTTGCCCCTTTTGGGGATGATCCTCTTTTAATTTCACAAATTACTTTGACTAACAACCGTAAAGTAGCTGTAGATTTAGAATGGGTCGAATATTGGGGCTGTTACATGTATCAATTTTCCTTATTATCTTTTGGAAAAGGTTTACAAGCAAAAGACCAATCTATCACGAGAAAAATTCGAAGAGAGTTTAATGAAAAATATCAACATAAATTTCAAATTATTGGAGATAATATAGGGTTGTTAGCAACTAAATGTATCAACTCTGGTATTAGTAAAACGGATAATAAACCAAGATCTAAAAGTCCATCATTAGATGACAATCACCCACCTTCAACTTTTCTCATTTCTCTTGATGCTGTAGCAGATGGTTTAAGCACTAATGACTCATTATTTTTTGGGAGGAATAATATAGAATCCCCTGAAGGGATTATTAATGCATTTGACTCGAAATTAGCTTTATCAGATAATGGAAATGCAATGTTTATTAAACGAAAAATTCACTTGGAGCCTTCTAAGATTCAGACTTTGTATTTTGCTTTTGGTTATCTTCCAGAGGATTTTGATCTATTTTCACTTATTAATAAATACAAGAGAGAGATTTTTCATAAATGGAGGGAATCTACCGAAGCTTGGAAACAAAAACGTTTGTTATTAAATGTTCTTGAAGAACCATGGATAATTAGAGAAATAACATGGCACAATTATTATTTACGAAGTGCAATAACATATGATAGTTTCTTTCAAGAACATATCCTTTCACAGGGATTAATATATCAATATATTATGGGTTTTCAAGGTGCTGCTCGTGATCCACTACAGCATGTTAAACCTTTTCTATTCATTGAACCAAGAATTGTTAAAGAAATTCTTAGGTATACTTTAAAGGAAGTAAAAGAGGATGGGGAGATACCTTATAGTATTACTGGTTTTGGTATGGCTTTTGAATCAATTAAATCGAGTGATTTTGAATTATGGCTTTTATGGTTAGCCAGTGAGTATATTCTTGTGACTCGAGATATTGATTTTCTCAGTGAGCTAATACCAACTTATCCTCTTTATGGTAGAAAAGCTGGAAGATCAACTGTACGTGAATTATTGTATAGATGTTATAAGCATTTTACTGAAATTACTGGAACTGGACCTCATGGAATTCAAAGATTATCAGTTGGTGATTGGAATGATACTATCTTATTAGGTTTAATCCCTGATGAAAAATTGAGTGAAGTTAGAAAAAATGGAGAGAGTATTTTAAATTCAGCCATGGCTACTTATGCTCTTAAAATATATTCTGAAATATTGAATTTAAGTGGTGATAGTGAAGCAGCAGAACAAATTCTTGAATATGTAAAAAAGCAATTTGAAGCCGTTCGTGCTCAATGGACAGGTAAATGGTTTAAACGAGCATGGTTGACAGAAGATATCGGATGGTTTGGAGAAGATCAGATCTGGTTAGAGCCTCAACCTTGGACAATAATAGGTGAAATAACAAATAAAGAACAGAGTAAAGTTTTAGTTCAATCTATTGATCAACTCTTACGCGAACCATCACCAATTGGTGCTATGCTCCACAATAAAGGTTTCAAAGGTAAAATTATAGGCATGGGAGCAAATGCCGGGATTTGGTATTCTATCAATGGCACTTTGATATGGGCTTTATCAAAAGTAGATGGAAAAATGGCGTGGGATGAATGGAAAAAAAATACATTAACATACCATGCTGAAAATTATCCAAATATATGGTATGGAATATGGAGTGGACCAGATACATATAATTCTATTTTATCTAAATATCCAGGTCATGTTATATTTAATCCCATTTATCTCACGGGAAATCTCGAAGATCGATCAGATATTCTTACATCTACAGGATTAAACTTCACGGATTTTCCAATTATGAATCTGCATAGTCATGCTTGGCCATTATACAATACATTACATCTAATAGGTGCGGAATTCAATAATGAAGGTATAAAGTTTACGCCAATAATACCTAAAGAAGAATATAATTTTACATCCCCCTTATTAGGATTTAAAAAAACACTTAAAGAATATTCCGGTTGGTATGCACCGTTGGTTGAAGGGAATTGGAAAATATCTCTAAAAGTAGATAAAGGTGAAATAATAAAATTCAAAAATATTGAGATTAATGGCAAGGAAAGGGAATTGATTATTGAAAATGGAGTAGTAATCATATTTGGAAAAAGTGATCCAAATAACCCCTTAAGATGGAAAATTAATAAATCTTAAATTGTTATCTTAAACAGCAATCTTTGTATTTTTTTCCACTACCACAAGGACATAGTGAATTACGACCAATCTTTTTTGATTTAATCTGAATAGATGAAGTAATATTATCTCTCCTCTTTATTTTATTAGCAATCATTTCAAATCGTGGTAGAGTATAAGCATAAAACCTCTTCCATCCTTTACATAAGAAACTTAAGTTATTTGAATTATTAGAGCCTCCAATACGAAACTTCTGACAGTCTCCATGACATAAATCAATGAAAGGACATGAATTACAATTTTGATGCCACTTGGATTTTTGCTGCCCAAATTTATAATAAATTGGAGATTTTAAAATAACATCCCATTCATCATAAAGAACATTTCCTAATAATAGATCATCCCTAACAAAAAAATCACATGGATAAACACTCCCATCGTATTCAATTACAAAGTATTGGCAACAATTTTTATCCATGTGACATACATTATAGCGTCCATACACCAAATATTCAAGGATGGAATCAAAAAGTCGAATAGAAACTTTATTTATATCTTCTTTTATCCATTCATCAAATAGAGCACAGAGAAAATTTCCCCATTCTTCTCCTGTGATTGAAAAGGATTCTGGATTATTTTTTTCATTATATTCAACACATGGGATATATTGATGATAATAAAAACCTTGTTCTCGTAGATAATGATAAATTTCATTTGCTTTTTTCACGTTTTCATTATTTACAAGAATTAAAATATTGAATTCTACTTTATTCTGTCTCAAACGTTCAATTCCCTTTATAACAAGATGATGAGAGGGTTTTTTCCCTATAGTTTTTCTATAGTAATCATGTATATAAGCAGGACCATCAAGACTTACTCCAAGTAGAAATTTATATTCTCCAAGAAAGTGAGCAAAATCATCAGTAATAAGAGTACCATTTGTCTGTAGCCCATTACTTATAACAGCTCCAGAAGGAGCGTAAAATTTTTGAAATTCCACCACTTTTTGAAAGAACTTCAGCCCCATTATCATTGGTTCCCCTCCCTGCCACCCAAAAGTATAATAATTATTCTGATTTGTTTCCATATAGCTTGTTATCATTTTTTCTAATACCTCATCTGACATTCGAGGAGTGTCTTTAGTTCTTTCAAGGTGATCTATATAAAAACAGTATTCACATCTTAGATTACAATCTGCTGATGCTGGTTTTATTAATAAAGAAAAATTCTTCATTTTATTTTATATCATTTTTTTGTATTTTTTTGTCCAAGACTTATCAAAATAGCTATTATCTACTATTAATTTTTAATTTTAATAATCAAAGCAAATTAAGGATAATTCTTATAATTATTTTACATGATTAAATTTTAATAGATTTATTAACCAGAAATCGCATTATCATGAAAATTTTTTTAATAATATTTGATACCCTGAGGAAAGATCATACTGGAAAGACTTATGGAAATGAATGGGTAAAAACCCCAAATTTTGATGAATTTGCTCAAGATTGTATTGTATTTGATAAGGCTTATCCTGAATCATTACCAACAATACCTGTGCGTAGAGCTATTCATACGGGAATTCGTACTTTTCCGTTTAACCATCAGAGACCAAAACTTCGAACTGATGACAGAGTTAAGATTCCAGGATGGCATCCAATCCCACCCCAACAAAAACATCTGTCTGAGTATTTAAAGCATTTTGAATATAAAACTGCATTTATAACCAGTACATATCATCAATTTAAACCTAATATGAATTTTCATTTGGGATATGATCAATGGAATTGGATAAGAGGGCATGAAAATGATAAATTTAGAGCAATTTTACGGAAGGGCAAATCAGAACTTAATCGAATAGTAAATGAACATATTGTTAGTGGAGATTCTGAGGGTAAAATGTATCAGAAATATATTTTAAATAGATATTTCCCAAATATTCAGAATAGAAATATTGAGGAACAATATTTTCCAGCTAAAACTTTCAAAAAAGCAATTGAATTTACTAAGGATACTCAAAGATTTAAAAAGACTTTTTGCCTAATTGATGAATTTGATCCTCATGAACCTTGGGATCCTCCACAAAAGTATCTTGATCTTTATGTAGATAAGAACTACAATGGAAGGAAGGTTATTACACCTGCTTATCTTCATGATATTGATTATCTTAATGAAAGAGAGCTGCAATATATGAGAGCTTGTTATGCTGGAGAAGTTTCGCTATGTGATGCATGGTTTGGATATTTTATAAATGAATTAAAAAATATGGAGTTGTATGATGATTCATTAATAATTTTTATTAGTGATCATGGGCATTCCATCGGAGAACATAACGCAACAGGAAAGATCCCTTATTATATGTATCCTGAGTTAGTTGATATTCCTTTTATGATTAAACCACCTAATAATGTTAATGGTCCTAAAAGAATAGAAAAGCCATATGTTTATGATTTTGATATATTACCTACAATCTTTGGTTTTTTAGATGAGGATAAGCCTGATGTATTTGATGGAATAGATCTTTCAATATTTACTGAAGAAGATGATCATGTTTTAAGAGATCGGAATTATATCACATGTGGTTTTCATGCGTGCACTTTGTATAAAGATGATAATTATGCTTTTATTACATCTAATGATAGATCTTATCAACGTCTCTTTGAATTATCTAAGGATCCAGAGTGGAATATAAATATAGCTAAAGATAATCTGGATATATGTGATAAAATTTTCAAAAAGATTGAAAAAGAGGCAAAGGGAAACCTTCTTATCGAAGATGAGACCCAGTTATTTGAAATGAAAGATTGGTATGAAATGAAGTGAATATATTGCTTTTTATTTTGATAGAGTAATTTAAAGAATAAAAAAAAAAGAAATTTTAGGAAAATGTTAAGAGTTGGAATAATAGGGTGTGGTGATATTGCCAACCTGAATATTTTAGGTTATCTCCATTCACAAGATACAGAAATTGTTGCTGTTTCTGATACTAATATTAAGCAAGCTCAAAATAAATTAGAACGATGGGGCCTAAGAAGATTGAAAATATATCCAGATTATCGAAAAATGATTGATAAAGAAGATCTGGATATTGTCGAAATTCTAACTCCACATCATCTTCATGCTCCAATGACCGAATATTGTGCGAAAGCAGGAATTCATGGTCTTTCGGTACAAAAACCATTAGCGCATACAATTACAGATTGTGAAAAAATGATTCAAATCTGTAAACAAGAAAATGTGATACTAAAACTCTATGAGAATTTTAGATTTTATCCCGTTTATTTAAGGGCAAAGGAACTATTAGAGCAAGGAATTATTGGAGATCTTTTAAATTTCAGGATTAATACCATAGCATTAGGAGGTCCTGGTATGGCAGTAGATATGAAAGCTCTTATATGGCGTCGTAAAACTGAGCTCTGTGGAGGAGGACCATGGATCTACGATGATGGAATCCATAAATTTTCTATGGCGTTATGGCTAATGGGCGAAGAAAGGGTTGAGAGTGTATATAGCTGGATTGATTTCTTTTCAACTGTACAAGATTCACCAAGTATAATTTTATGGAGGTACCCGAAAAATAATTCAAATCAACCATCAAAATATGGTTCCATGCAATTTACACTTGCTCCAAATGTATATTATCCAACCAATTATTACGGGTGTGATGAATTCATCGAGATTTCAGGTACTAAAGGTATGATGTGGATCAATCAATGTACAGCGGGAGGCAATTTTTTGTCAGAAACTACTCAATTTCCTCCAATAGTTGTATATAGTGATGGAGAAGAAAAAAGTTTTGGTGAAAATTTACCTAGAGATTGGAGATATTCGTTTATAAATTCAACAAAACACTTTATTAATGTGATGAAAAATGGCGGTGAACCGATTTACTCTGGCGAGAAAGGTCGAGATTTATGTATATTTGCAAAAATGCCATATATTTCATATCAACAAAATAGAACTGTTTTTTGGGATGAAATAACAGCTAAAAATGAAGATAATAAATCCTGTGTTATAGAAAAACTAGTAGAAGTTAATGGGAGCATTTTTAATAAATTTCTAAGAAATGTTAGAAAAGATTTTAGTAAGGGTAAAAAAGAAGGTTTAATTCATAAGGAATTGAAATTTGATAAGGATTTAATAGAAGATTAATTTTTTAATCAAGATATATCTCTTTTCCTTGCTCAACAGATTTAATTGCTGCTAGATTAAATTCCAATATAGATCTTGCTTGTTCACCAGAGAGAATGGGTTCTCCATTATTTTTTACTACATCTATAAAGTAATTAGTAGCATTAATAAAACTATGTTTCCAGTCTTTTTCAAAGTCCTTATAGATTTCTACCTTTCCATCTCTTATAATTACGATAGGTGGAAAGACTTCAGAATCAGACATCTTATTTCCTATTGACGTCCCCTGGTTTATTTTCATTATTCCACGACTAGCTATAATTTCAATAAATTCATCAACAGGATAATATTTCGAATCTGAAAAATTCATTTCTGGCATTAGTGCAAATTCCATATTACCGTATTGTGGAACTACGTGTTCTTTACTTTGCTTATATTTAAACATAACATAAGCAGGAGCATCCAGACCCTGGTAATTATCTGTCCAACTGAAAACTTTTTCAATTTCTTCGTTGAAAAACCACCATGCTAAAGAGAAAGCATGCCATCCGTTATCAAAAAGAATTGGAGAACCATTAGGGCCACCTCCGACTTTTTTTGGATCTTTTCTCCAAATTTCTGCACTTTTTGGGATTTCCCAACCACCCTTTGTACCTATTGCTGTCTTAATTCGGATTGATGAAGGATCGCCAATATAATCATTATCCAATAATTCTTTTGCCTTTACTATATGAGGCGCAAATACAAAATTCTCATAAATAGAAAGAATTGAGCCTGAATTCTTACAAGCATTAATCATACTATCTGCTTCTTCTAAAGTTAAAGCCATCGGTTTTTGAACAGAAATTCCCTTAATTCCTTTTTGAGCAGCATAAATAGTTGCTTCAGCATGAAGATGATGAGGTAATAATATCTCAACAATATCTAAATCCTCTTTATCTAACATTTCTTTGTAATTGGAGTAAATTGAAACAGACTTATCTAAATTAAAACTTTCGATTTTTTGCATAGCCTTTTCAACAGTTCTATTGCATAAACTCTTGATTTGAGTATCATCTCGATTTAAATATCCTAATATATTAAGGTCAAAGATGACTCCAGTGCCAATAATACCAACTTTTAACATAAAATATTCAAGTATAAAATAATTAATTACATTTATAAAATCTCCATTGGTAAAAATTTTTATCTAAAGTAGTGTCAAGTGAAATTTCTATTGAATAATAGATTAATTGAACATCTTGAATCGTTTTTTGAAACAAGCGAGCTTAATCGGCTTCATGAGAATTATGGAGCAGGTAGAATTTTCAATGATCCCATAATTGGGGTAGCCCGAGGAGATGATCCAATATTTCAGGAATTCAAGAAGGTTGTTGGACCAGAACATTTGACTCCTCTTAAATTATGGCTAAAAGAAGGTCAGAAAGAAATAGAGGCTTCAAAATTACGAGTTGTTTCTATTGTTTTTCCTTATGTTAACAAAATTCGAAATGAAAGTTTAAAAATAAAAGTAACCTCAGATTTAGTGGTCCCTGCTGAAATTTATGCTGTAGCTAGAAATTATGCTAATCCTTTTAAAAAAGCTGTATGTAAAGAAGTAATTGATTTTTTTCATAAAAATGGTTATATAACAATAGCAGGAATGTTATCAGAGTTCGTCAGCATTATTGTATCACAAAAAATTTATTCTAATTGGTCAGAACGCCATATTGCTTTTGCTGCAGGATTAGGTACATTTAGTTTACACGAAGGATTAATTACTGATGTAGGTTGTAATATTAGGTTAGCTTCTGTCTTGACCAATGCCCCTCTCAAAGTCACAAAAAGAGAGAATGATGATCCTTACGGAAATTGTTTGTTTTATGCAGAAGGTACTTGTAGAAAATGTGAAGAGAGGTGTCCTGCTAATGCTATTAATGAAAACGGGCATGATAAAAATAAATGTCGTGAATATTTGCGAAAAGTAGCAAAAATAAATATTGAACGTATTGGATCAATTTTAATACCTCATAAGCGTCGTGTAGATTGGAGGTTAAGGCACCCGTCCTATCCAGTAGGTTGCGCTTTTTGTCAATTTGGAGTTCCGTGTATGGATAAAAATCCAATGAAAAGAAATATATAATTGGAGCTTGAGAATTGAATTATATTAGGAAATTTCATTAATTAATTACTTTTATATAAATCAATGTCGTCCAACAGAAAAGAATTAGATCCAAGTAAGGCATATGAAAGAGCTTTATATCATGGTTGTGGTTATTCTTACGAAGATTTAAAGAAACCAAAAGTTGCAATAGTAAATTCATGGAATAATATTAATCCTGGACATATTCATCTAAGGAAACTAGCCGAATTCGTTAAACAGGGTATTGAAGAAGCTGGTGGCAC
>JBHLRA010000069.1:10530-13697 GCA_048883045.1 Candidatus Thorarchaeota archaeon
AATTAATTGAGAAAGGAGTAAAGGCTTTAGATTTGATCACTCATGATTCAATTGAAAATGCAATTAAGGTAGCGTTATCATTTGGCGGATCCTCTAATATGATATTGCATTTATGTGCACTATCGCATGAGATAGGAGGCAATCTAACCCATTTTGATTTTGATAGAATTAGTAAATCAATTCCTTTATTAGCTAAATTCAAACCAGCATCAGAATATAATCTCTCAGAGTTTCATGAAGCTGGTGGTGTTAAAGTTTTAATGAAAAAGTTATCAAAGTTGTTAAACTTATCAACAAAAATGGTTAATGGGTTAAATCTTAAAGAATATCTTGAAAATATTGAATTTCACGATTATCAAATTATAAGGAACTTAGAAGATCCAATCACAAGTGAAGGTGGGATCGCAGTATTAAAAGGAAGTTTAGCACCGGAAGGAGCTATAATAAAACAAAGTGCTATTGATCCAAACATGAGACATTTTAAAGGTCCAGCGAAAGTCTTTGAATCTGAAGAAGAAATAAAAGATGCTTTATTGTCAAATAAAATTAAACAAGGTGATATTTTAGTAATTCGAAATGAAGGGCCTAAAGGTTCTCCAGGAATGAGAGAATTATCAATTCCAGCAGCAATTTTAATAGGTATGGGATTAGGAGATTCAGTAGCAATGATAACAGATGGAAGATATTCTGGAGCTACAAAAGGTCCATGTATAGGGCATGTTTGTCCTGAAGCAATTGAAGGAGGTCCTATAGCAATAGTTCAAAATGGTGATATGATAGAAATTGATATTGATGACCGAAAATTGGATTTATTAATCCCTCAAGCAGAAATAGAAGAAAGGTTAAAAAAGTGGAAAAAACCTGAAATAAGTATTAAGACTGGTTATTTGAGTATTTATAGTAAAATCGTAAGCTCTGCGAAGTATGGAGCATATTTACAATGAATTTTTAAATTATGATTGATGAAAAGCGTATATTTAATAATATAAAAGAATTTTCTTTTCCAAGATTATCCGGAACTGGCTTTGAGAAGAAAGCTTTCAATATTGCTAAGAATAAAATAGAAGAACTCAATCTTGAACCAAAGAAACAAGATTTCTCATTCAGTATTTTTTATTCAAGAATTTATCCAAAGGTTGCTTTAACGATATTAAGTTGGCTTGTTTTGGTATTGTATCTGAATTTTAATTTAATTTTTAATATTGTTAATCTATCTATTATCTTCATATTGATTTTAATTCTAATTGTATATACTCGGAATCCAGAGAAAATTAAATTTGGACATGAATACCATTCTCAGAATTTATTTGTGAAAATATCCTCTCAAGCTAAGAATGAAAGCTCAAATTATAATTTTTTCCTACTTTCACATTTAGATTCAAAAGGACAATCATTTTCGATAAAAATTCGTATCCAGTTGTATTTTATATGGATAATCACTTTTTCCTTAGGTCTTGTGATTACTACTCTAAATTCGTTTTTTTTAAGAGAAGATTACTTAATATTGAATATGTTTTCAATTTTTATCATATGTTTTAACTATTTAGCTATAATAATACTTTGGATAAATAGAACCAATAATAGATCAAAAGGGGTGATAGATGATGCATCTGGTATATCGTGTGTTTTGGAATTGCTAAATTATTATTCAAATCCAGAAAATACCCTCAAAAAATGTAATCTATGGTTTGTGTTTACAGGAGCCGAAGAATCTGGAACTATGGGAGTAAGAAATTTTTATAAGAATATCAAAAATTTTGACAGAGATAATACTTTCATAATCAACTTCGACTCAATAGCTAAAAACATAAATCTATGGGATCATGGTCTCCTTAATAATAAATATTTTAAATCTTTTAATTATATTTTAGAAAATAAAGATATTATGACTTTAGAGAAGAAAACATATAGATTTTACATTGGTACATATAGCGACGGGTTATTTCTGTTGAATAAGAGATTTAGTGGTCTTGGTAATGGAGATAGAAGCATTTATAATTATGTTCATTCGAAATTTGATGACCTGGATAAGATTGAAATATCAGTATTAAAAAAACTCTGTCGCTTTTATACAATCCTTTTAAATGAAGTTGATAATAATTTGAAAAACTAATAAAATAGAGTTGGTTATTAATCCAGCTTAATAGTAAGGATTTAGGAATAGTAATCACACCCCCTCAAACAGTAGAATATATAATATCACGATTAGGAGAAGTTAAAGAAGATCAAAAAATTTTGGATCCTTGTGTGGGACCTGGTATTTTTGTTAAAAAACTGATAGACTCAGGAATTAGTAAAAATCAAATAACTGCATTTGATATAGATTCGAGTTTTAAACCTGAAATTAAACAATTAAATATTTCCTTTAAAGAACAAGATACATTATTGTCTTTATATCCTGATTCTTATAATGAATTTGATTTTATTGTGGGCAATCCACCATATTTAAACAAGGCAAGTACTTATGTGCGAATGAATCGAGGAAAACTAAACAAAATTTATGGAAAAATAAATGCTCATGAAACATACGCAATGTTTATTGTTAATAGCATCTGGCGTTTAAAAGAAGGAGGAAAATTAGGTTTTATTACAAGTGATTCGTTCTTAACTTTAAGCACACATAAAAAGCTAAGAAAATTTATCCTTAATAACTGTAAGATTGATGAAATTCTTTTAGCTCCAAAAAATTTATTTTCCAATCAAAATGTAAGTACTAGTCCTGTAATTATTATTTTAACTAAATGCTCTGGTCATAAAAACAAAAAGATTAGAGAAAATAATTTAATGAGGATAATCCCTCGATTGAGGAAGGAAGAAGAATATCAATCTCCGTCTCATGTTAATAAAATAAAGCAAATTAAGTACAATTCCTTACCCTTTAATATCTTTTATACCAATATTTATGAAGAAGTAATTAAATTATTTGAAGAAGCCCATAAGTTAGAAGAATACTTAAAGGGTTTTATTGGTATGCACACCCATAATAATAGAAAGTATATTGCTGCTATTGAAGGTACAGAATTAGCAAAAGTTTTTCAAAACAGAAATCTGAAGAATAATGATTCAAGTAGAATATTTAAGATTATTAAAAGGACAGATTTTGAATCTGGTAAATGGAAGCCTTATTTGAAACGTGGTGGAGCGGACCAGTATTATCGCCCGATAAT
>JBHLRA010000070.1:0-13294 GCA_048883045.1 Candidatus Thorarchaeota archaeon
TCCTTTTTATGTATTGATTTTTTGTAAAAATTACAATTGTAGTTTCTTTTTTAATTAAATCTTTTTTCTCAATTTCCTTAACCTCATGATGCTCGACCATTTTTATCTCAGTTTTTCGATCATCCCCATATTTCTTTATCAATTCGGTTAAATCCTTTTTAATTATATTTAAACGAAGTTTCTTTTGTTTCAGAATTTTATTGTATTTAATAATGGCAGATTGTAAAGAGGCTTGTTCATCAACCAATTTTTGTTGCTCTAAATTAGTTAATCGGGACAATGGCATACTTAAAATGGCTTGAACTTGAATATCACTTAGCTCATAAGTTGCCTTTAATTTACTTTTTGCTTCATTTGTATCTTTAGAACTTTTAATTAAATTTACTACATTATCAATGTCATTTAAGGCTAACAATAAACCTTCAACTCTATGTAATCTTTCTTGAGCTTTTTTAAGAAGATATTCAGTCCTTTTTGAAATTATAATTAATCTATGTTCAATATATTCGTTAATAATCTCTTTTAGGTTGAGAATTTTGGGTTGTTTGCCTTCATTGATTAAAACTAGATTAGTAATATTAAAAGTTGTTAAAAGACGAGTTCTTTTAAAGAGAATATTCTTTACTATGACTGGTTGGGCATTTCTAGATAGATCCAATACTATTCGCATGCCTTTTCTATCAGATTCATCACGTAAATCTCTAACATCTTTAAGAACTCCATCTTTAATTAATTTGGCAATAGACTCAATCAAATCTGTTTTGTTTACTAGATATGGAATTTCTGTAATGATTAAACTGGTCTTTTTTACTGTTGTTTCAGTCTCAATTCTTCCACTAATATTTATTGCTCCATTACCAGTGTGATATGCATTATATATCCCATTAATATCAGTTATAATTCCTCCTGTTGGAAAGTCAGGTCCTTTGATAATCTCCATTAATTCTTCAATGGAAATATCAGGTTCATCAATAGTTGCAATTATCGCATTACATACTTCTGTTAGATTATGTGGAGCCATGGACGTTGCCATACCTACAGCAATGCCTTTAGTACCATTTAATAGAATATTCGGAAGTTTAGCGGGCAAATATAATGGTTCAGAAGTACTGTTATCAAAATTTGGTTGGAAATCTACAGTATCCTTATCGATATCCTCAATTAGTTCATTTGATATTTGTGATAATCTAGCTTCTGTATATCTATAAGCAGCAGGAGGGTCTCCATCAATGGATCCAAAATTCCCCTGTGGATGGATTAAAGGATATCTTAAGGAAAAATCCTGTCCCATTCTTACTAATGCATTATAAACAGCCATATCGCCATGAGGGTGATAATTTCCAAGTGTTTCACCCACAATTTTAGCACATTTAACGTGAGAACTGGTATAGTACCAATTATTTACTGCCATAGCATAAATAATGCGTCTGTGAACATGTTTAAGACCATCTCTTACATCAGGTATAGCCCTTCCAACGACCACACTCATAGCGTAGTCGATATAGCTGCTTTGCATTTCATCTTTTAATAAAATCTCTTCAATTTGTTCTGAAGTCAATTATAACCACTTTTTTTTAAATTATTGTAAATAAATAAATCAGAATTAAACATCTAATGTTTTAACTTCGTCAAAATTACTGATAATGAACTTTTTACGGGCCTTAACCTCCTTACCCATTAATTTTGTAAAGATTAAGTCATTTTCAAGATAATCTTCATAAGTTACTTTCTTTAATCTTCTTGAGTCTTTTTTCATTGTAGTTTCATAGAGCTCATCTGAATTCATTTCCCCTAAACCTTTAAAACGTTGTACTTTTATTGACTCAACATTTTTTAGTTTATATTTAGTTTTAAGGTTTTTAAGAAGATCATCTTTTTCATTATCTGAATAAACATACTCCTTAGTTTTTTTATAAGAAACTTTATATAAAGGAGGGACAGCAATATATAGGTGACCCGCATCTATTAAAGGTCTCAGATATCTAAAAAAGAACGTGAGTAAAAGAGTTTCAATGTGAAAGCCATCAACATCAGCATCACACATAATAATAACCTTGTGGTATCTCAGTTTACTTAAATCAAAGCTTTCCTCTGATTCTTCCCCATTCTCTTCTAATTCACCATTAATCTCGTTAATTTGGCTGGATTCTTGGAATCCAACACCTAATGCTTTAATAATGGCTTGAATTTCGTTGTTTTGTAATACTTTATCTATTCTTGCTTTTTCGACATTGAGAATTTTTCCTCTAATAGGGAGGATTGCTTGATAAGTTCTGTCTCTACCTTGTTTAGCAGGACCTCCGGCAGAATCACCTTCTACAATGAAAATTTCTACTTTCTCAGGATCATTTGATGAGCAATCAGCCAGTTTTCCTGGCATTCTTGCACTATCTAGAGCTGATTTTCTCCGTATTAAAGATCTTGCTTTTTGAGCTGCTTCTCTTGCTATTTTTGCATTAATAGTTTTTAATACAATCTTTTTAGCTGTTTGAGGATTCTCTTCGAAATATTGAGTTAGCTTGTCTGTAACTATTTGGCTAACAATCTGTCTTATTTCAGGGTTTCCTAGCTTTATTTTTGTCTGACTTTCAAATTGAGGATCAGGAAGTTTAACAGAGATTACAGCGGATAATCCTTCTCTCGTATCAGCACCACTTAAAACATGTCCTTTATATTTCTTTTCCATATAATTTTCTATATATGTATTAAAAGTTCTTGTTAAAGCTGATTTAAATCCAGTGAGATGCACTCCACCTTCAATAGTATTTATGGTATTTGCATATGTTAAAATATTGGTTTGATATCCTTGGTTATATTGCATCGCAAAGTCAAGGTATATAGTTTCACCATTATCATCTTTAGCAGAATCACTCACATAAATTACATCACTATGTAATGGTTTTTTATCCTTATTCAGATATGATATAAATTCTTTTATTCCCCCTTCATAGTGAAATTCTTCTTTTTCATCATTAAATTTATCATGAATCTCAAATCTGGTATGTGGAGTAAGAAATGCAAGCTCTCGCATTCTTGAACTAATTGTATGCTCATTAAAGATAGGCTCATTAGGATCAAACTCAAAAATCTCCTTATCAGGATAAAACGTAATTTTTGTGTAAGAGTCTTCATTTTTTGTTTCTTTAATTTCCGGTTCAGATGCCTTTTTCCCTTTAGAAAATTTTTGTGTGTAGAGTTTTCGATCTCTACAAACTTCAACATTCATCCAATCAGCTAAAGCATTAACAACTGATAATCCAACTCCATGTAAACCACCAGAAATTTTATAACTTTTATTATCAAATTTGCCTCCAGAATGTAAATGCTCCATAATTACTTCAAGAGCTGGTTTTTTAAATTCTGGATGAATATCAATTGGAATTCCTCTACCATTATCATGGACTTGAACTGAATTGTTCTTATATAGAGTAACTTTTATCTCATCTGCATACCCCCCCATTGCTTCATCAACAGAGTTATCCAAAACCTCAAATATAAGATGATGAAGTCCAGTTTTTCCTGTGGAACCGATATACATTGCTGGACGTTTACGTACTCCTTCCAAACCTTTCAAAACCTTAATATCGTCAGCATCATAAGAATCTTGACTAGCGGGTTTATCAACCATGAGAGAACGAGCTTTAATATGTTATTTTGTTATCATAAAAATATTCAAAATATTATGATATTTTATCGATACACATATACAATATGGAAATATAAGCATTTAAATATATGTGCACTTTTTCAACGCTCAAAAAGCAGAAGTCTTGGCAAAAAGGAGCTGTATAAGGCATTGGGTTTATTAAATAAGAGAAAAACTGATCTTAAAAAAGATTTTATTAGAGTTTAGTTTTCTAGGCTCTAAATTTAATATAATATTTGTACAATAATAATTGACTATTTCTTATTTCTCCTGATTTCTTCTGCCATTTTAATTATTTCTATCAACTGATTGCTTACATCGTGAGTACGGATTAAATGGGCGCCATTAAAAACTGCTATTGCTGTTGCAGAAAGCGTACCATTTAATCTATCTTCTGGATTGGGTTTATTTAAGGTTGTACCGATAAAAGATTTTCTTGAAATAGCTACTAATATTGCTTTATTTAATTTTTTAAGTTTTTGGAGATTCCCAATAATCCTTAAATCATAAATATGAGTCTTCTCCTCAATCCAATGACCTATTCCTGGGTCCAATATAATCTTATTTTCATCATAACCTTTCTCTTTCAGAATTTCAATTGTTTTATTAAATTCTTCAATAATTTCGTCAATAGTACATAAATCTCCTGGAACATTTTTCGATGCCATAATAATAATAGGAAGATCTTCATTAATAACAAAATCTACTAATGTTACATCTGTTTTTAAGCAACTTACATCATTAATTATAATTTTTCTATTTAACAGAGTGGCAATTTCAAATGCAACTTCTGCAACTTCACGGTACTGAGTATCCACGGATATTATTATATTATTTGGAATGGATGCACAAACAGCTTCCATAGCGATTTTCATACGATTTACTTCTTCATCAATAGTGATTTTTTCAGACCAAGGAGCTGTAGAACGGCCCCCAATATCTAATATATGAGCCCCATTTTTTATCATTTCCAATGCTGCTTCTTTAATTCTCTTTGGGTCTTCATAAACAGAGCCCTTATAAAATGATTCTGGGCTAAGATTGATGACTCCAATAATAACAGTTGGGAAATCATCTCCAATTTCTAAAAAATCGAAAATTTTAGTATGTATACTCTTCATTGTCTATCTATATAGCGTAAAAGTAATTTCAAATTTTTTTAATTGACATTTGTCTATACATATGCATGGATTTATATAAAATTGTTAGGTTTAATTGTGTAATTTATTTTGGATACCTTTTACTATTTCGCTTAAGATCTATTAGAAATTCAGTCTTAATTAAGCATTTATTATAGAAATCTTTTAGTTAATCAACTATTATTAATAATATCTAAAATGAAATATTAGAGGGAGATGAATTTATGGTAAAAGAGTTAACAAAAAAAATGATAGATATGGTGAGATTACAAATGCTTTACAATATTTCTAATGGATGGTCTTGGTACGCGTATAAAAAATTGGGCCCAAAGGGTATTATTGATGTAGAAATGGAAATGTGGGATCAATTAATGCCTCCTGCTGTAGATTTACTATATCAATTGATTGAACCAGAGGGAAATGACATTGAAAAAGCAAGACAAGTACTTATTCAAGTGAGTAAAATTAACGGATACGTTCCTAAAAATATTGAACAAACTCCAGAATCTTTAAAATGGGAATATAGAAAATGTCCAAATTGGAATTCTATGATTCAAATGGATTTAGATGATTACTTGTCAAAAAATGGAAATCCTGCAAAAGTATCATGTATCCATGGTTGTACTAAAATTCATACTCATTATTTTAAAAAGATTAATCCTAAAATAAAAGTAAAAAGCATTAAGAACAGACCAGATGCGGATAATACTTGCATTTTTGAAATATCTTTTGAATAATTCAATAGTTCTCTAGAAGAAGATTTTGTTTCATGGTCTTATATTTTCTAGATTGAAATGACAATAAGAGATATAAAATAAGGTTTATTCTATAATGTGCCATGGAATTATTTTCAATTAAGCTTCCTCTCATCAAGAAACATGATCCTTTATTAGAGATAATTATTAAATCTATAAAGGATCAAGGAAAATCCTTAGTTGAAGGAGATATTATAGTAATAGCAGAGAAAGTTGTAGCTATATCTCAAGGAAGAGTAGTAAGTCTATCTAATGTTAATAATATCTCAGAACGAGCAAGAAAACTGGCAAATAAATACGATATGGACGAGAGATATGTAGAATTGATTTTACGAGAAGCGTCTATGATTTTGGGAGGAATGAGACATGTGATACTAGCAAAGGTTAATGATTTTCTTATAGCTAATGCTGGTATTGATCAATCTAATGCTGGTGCTGGAAATGTGGTTCTCTTGCCAGAAAACCTTGAGGAAGTTGCATGGAATTATTGGAAAGAATTAAGAGATGAATTTGGAATCAATGAATTTGGAGTAATTATTGCAGATTCAAGGGTTCAGCCTCTAAGAAAAGGCACAATAGGAATTGCAATTGCTACTGCCGGGTTTGAACCTATCGAAGATCTGCGAGGTCAACCAGATCTCTTTAAAAGGCCAATGCAAATAACAATGAGAGCCATAGCAGATGATCTTACAAGTGCTGCTCAATTTCTTTTGAGTGAAGCAGATCAACAAACTCCAGTCGTCATTATCAGGGATACAAGAGTTGAATTTACAGAAAATCCTCAATTTACTCCTGAAATGCCTCCAGAAGAGTGCCTTTATATGAATATTTTCTCTAAATATCTTCTTAAAAAGGAAGAAGAATAATTTCTTGAGGTCTATAAAAATATTCTTTAGTGTGAAGAGAAATGAATGGTCTCTTTCGATTAAAAAGGAGTCAAGTTGACGCTGCAGCTAAAGTGCTTGCTAGAGCTTTTGAACATGATCCATTACACATATCTTACTTCCCAGATCCTACTACAAGAGTAGAGAAAAATTATCATCTAATGAAATACGGTATTCGATACAGTATGATGTTTGGTGAGGTTTATACAACATCATCTCGATTAGAGGGGATTGCTCTATGGCAGTTGAATGATCCGGTGGAAGAGCTAAATAAACCAAAAAGTTTATTTACCAATTGGCTTACTTTCAGATTAGAAGTTGCTTTAGGAGAGGCAGTTGAAAAAGTGTATTCTGTTTATGATATTATGATTTCAACACAATTTGAACTTATACCCTCACCTCATTGGTATTTATTCATCATAGGAGTAGATCCGAATTTTAAAGGGAAAGGATATGCAAGCAGATTGATAAAACCTATGCTTTCACGGATAAAGAGAGAGCAATTACCTTGTTATCTTGACACTAATAATGAAGAAAATATAGGATTATATCAACATTATGGTTTCAAAGTTCTGAAAAGATACCAATTCCCTGGAACAAATGTAATTAATTGGTCAATGTTAAGAGAAAATCCACCGTAGATTAATCTTAATTTTTTACCTGACATACGAAAATCTGACGTCCTGAATTAGAATCAAAAGGAATATAATTAGAATCTCCGTATTTGGCTTTAATATTAAATCCATTATATTTAAGTAAAGCATCTAACTCTTGTGGAAAGAAAATTCTCAATTTCATTTTGCTACTTTTACTAATAATTTTATCTGCTATAGAATATGATAATCTCCACAGGAGAATTTGAGATGCTTTATCATATTTAGTACTTTCTTTAACAGTTACTAAACCGCGTCCATCTGGGTCTTGATATTCTGCATTAGGGTAGATTTTTGATGGATCTCTAACTAAAATATCTAAGTTAGGGTTGAATGCATCAAAAATGAAACCTCCATTGGGTTTAAGATGCTTTTTTACACAGATTAGACATTCCTCAACACTTTTTAAATCTAAAAGCGCATTAAAAGCACATCCAGGAATTAAAATAAGATTAAATTTTTTGTTTAAATCAAATTTGGACATATCTGCTTCTATCCATTCAATTTTTACTCCAGCTTCCTTTGATTTTCTTTTTGCTTCTTTTAACATTGTGCTTAAAATATCTAAACCAGTTATTGATAACTTATTTTGTGCTATTGGGATTGTTACTCTTCCTGTTCCACATGCTAGTTCAAGGATGGGATCCCCATAATCTTTCGCATTGTTTACATAAAAAGGAATATCTTCAAATAATCTCCTACTTTCAACTTTTGCATCATAATGACGACCATCAAGATATTCCAAAAGATCCACTTCATTTTTCATTTTAAAAAGCCCCAATTATGAAGTTCATTTTTTTTTATTATTTAAAATTACTTCTCAATATTTAATGATTTAGTCAAATTTTTTAGAAATCTCTTATTTGAATAGATATATTATTTGAAAAGATAAAAAAAGGTCGTTTAATTCGTAGTTGGTTATATAATGAATGTATCAAAGTATACAACAATCACACAAGCTCTAAAAGAAGGTTCGGAAATAGTAAATTTGAGAGGTTGGGTTTATAGAGAAAGAAAATCGAATAAATTTGTTTTCATTGTATTACGAGATGAATCAGATATTATTCAGTGTGTTGTATCTAAAGCTAAAAATCCAGAGATCTTTGAGAAAGCTGAGAAATTAACGATTGAATCTTCAGTCAAAGTTAGTGGAATCCTTAAGGAAGATGATAGAGCTCCTACTGGTTATGAGGTTTCTGTGTCAGATTTAGAAGTTGTTCAAATTGCTGAACCCTTTCCAATAACAGAACATCAGTCACCTGAACTACTATACGATAACAGGCATTTATGGTTAAGATCAAGGAAATTAAATGCAGTTTTAAAAATCCGGCATACAATAGTTGGTGCAATACATGAGTTTTTTAGAAGTAATGGTTATTATGAATTTGATGCACCTATTTTTCAACCTAGCCAATCTGAAGGTGGTTCTACTTTATTTGAGGTCAAATATTTTGATGATGTGACATATCTTTCCCAAACTTGGCAATTATATGCAGAAGCAGGGATTTTTTCATTAGGGAAAATCTATAATATGGGACCAACTTTTAGAGCAGAAAAATCAAAAACATCGAGACATTTATCAGAATTCTGGATGGCCGAAATGGAGGCTGCTTGGATGCAACTTGATGAAGTAACGGAAGTCGCTAAAGATGAAATTAGATTTATTGTTAAAAAAGTATTAGAAAATAATAGAAATGAACTAGAAATCTTAGAAAGAGATATTAAATTAATTGAGCACTATGCAGAAGCAGAATACACAACGATAAAATATTCAGAAGCTCTAAAAATCCTTAATACAAAATACAAAATGAATGTTCCATGGGGAAAAGATTTAAGAACTATTGAAGAAGCTAAAATTGCTGATCATTTCAAAGTCCCCGTCGTTGTCACTCATTACCCTACAGAAATTATGGGTTTTTATAAACCACCAAGTGAAGAGAATCCCAAAGAAGCATTGTGTTTTGATATGCTAGCTCCAGAAGGATACTGCGAGATAATTGGTGGATCAGAAAGAAGTTTACTAGTTGATGACATGATAAAGAGATTAAAGGCTGATGGTGAAGATCCTAAAAATTATGAATGGTATTTTGAGTTAAGAAAATATGGCAGTGTTCCTCACTCTGGATATGGTATGGGCGTTGAAAGAGTTGTTATGTGGCTTTGTGGAATTGATAACATAAAAGATGCTATTCCCTTTCCACGCACAATGTTACGAAAAGCACCGTAGGAAAGAAATCAATCTTTTTAAGGTTTTTATTCTTAATATTTCGATAAATATATAATAATTTTAGTGAAATTTTTTAGAAATTAAGCTTTTAATTCAATAAATTCACAATTTTGCTCGGTTTTTATGAAACTTTATGAATTCATGGCATATGAATTAATAGAAAAGATAAAGAATAAAGAAATTTCAATTCTAGAATTAATTCAGGCTTGTTTTGAGAGAATTGATGAAACTGAGCAATATTTACATTCATTTGTTAATTTATCTAAAGATAAGGCATTAAAAAGAGCAGAACTACTTGATAATGATTTAAAAAAAGGAAAAGAAATCGGAAAATTTTATGGTTTACCACTAGCGAATAAAGACCTCATATGTGTCAAAGATTTCCAAACAACTTGTTGTTCCAAAATTTTAAAAGATTATTATCCTCCATATAATGCATTCGTAATTGACCGTTTAGTTGAACAAGAAGGAGCAATTCATTTAGGTAATACTAATATGGATGAATTTGCAATGGGAAGTTCTACAGAAAATAGTTGTTATGGTCCTACATATAATCCTTGGGATACATCAAGAGTTCCAGGAGGCTCAAGTGGAGGATCTGGTGCAACTGTATCATCAGGACAAGCTATTATTGCCTTGGGAAGTGATACAGGAGGAAGTGTACGATGTCCAGCTTCATTCTGCGGGAATGTAGGTTTAAAGCCTACATATGGGAGAGTATCTAGATATGGATTGATAGCATTCGCAAATTCATTAGATCAAATTGGTCCAATTACTAAATGTGTATATGATTCAGCTTTAATGCTTGAAGTTATTTCTGGAAAAGACCGACTTGATTCTACTTCTGTAGATATGAAAGTAGATAACTACATAAATGAATTAAAGAAACCTATAGATAAAAAGATTTTAGGCATTCCCAAAGAATTTTTTGGAGATGGAGTTCATAAGGAGGTCGAAAGTGCAGTAAGAAAAGCAATTACTAAATTGGAGGGTTTAGGTGCAAAGACTACAGAAATTTCGATACCTCATCTCGAATATACTGTAGCTACTTACTATCTATTATGCATGAGTGAAGCGAGTTCAAATTTAGCAAGATATGATGGTTTAAGATATGGTGATATGAGTGATAATCTTTCTGGTGATGTTTATGATGTTTTTAGTAGAACCAGAGGTGAGAGATTTGGACCAGAAGTACGAAGGAGGATTTTTTTAGGAACATATGCATTGTCCGCAGGTTATTATGATATGTTCTATATTAAAGCTCTTAAAGTTAGGTCTTTAATAAAGAAAGATTTTATGGAAGCATTTAAAAGATGTGACGCTATTGTTTGTCCAACCATGCCTTCCACAGCCTTTAAAGTTGGAGAACTAATTGATGATCCTCTACAAATGTATTTAGCAGATATTCTAACCTGTCCAGTTAACTTAGCGGGTATTCCCGCATTATCACTTCCATGTGGTTATGATAGTCATAACTTACCTATAGGTTTTCAAATTATTGGAGATTATTTTGATGAAAAAGGAATTCTCAATATTGGATATCAATTAGAACAAGAATTAAATATCTATCGAAAAATAGCTCCAGTTACAAAAGGAGGTTGAGTTATTGAGTCAAAAAAATGACGTGATTATTGGATTAGAAGTACATATTCAATTGACAAACCTTAAAACAAAACTTTTTTGTAGCTGTAGTAATGATTATCGCGGGAAGGAAGCAAATTCGCATGTATGTCCTATTTGTATAGGTTTACCTGGGTCGTTACCGGTAATAAATAAGAAAGCTATAGAATTTGCGACTAAGTTAGCAATAGCATTAAATTGTAAAATCAATAAACAGTTTTGGTTTTTCAGAAAACAATATTTTTATGTTGACTTAGCCAAAGGCTTTCAAATTAGTCAGTATAATAGAGCGGGAGGAAGAGCATTTGCGGATGAAGGGATTGTAGCAATTAAAGTAAATTCACACAAGAAAAATATAATACTAAACCGAATTCACTTAGAAGAAGATCCAGCAAGGTTGGTTCATAAAGGAAGTATCGCAACATCTCCATATACCTTAGTAGATTACAACAGATCTGGAGTCTGCTTAATAGAGATTGTTACTGAACCGGTATTATCTTCTCCAGAAGAAGCTCGTGAGTTTTTAAAACAACTTAAATCTATTATTCAGTATACTGGAATTTCAAATCTAGATCTTGAAGGTTCAGTACGAGTAGATGCAAATATCTCGATAAAAGGCCATGAACGTAGTGAAGTTAAAAATATCAATAGTTTTAGAGAGGTTGAGCGTGCTTTAAGGCATGAAATTATTAGACAAAGAAATTTACTCAAAAGAGGAAAGCAATTAATACAAGAAACAAGACATTGGGATGATAAAAGGCGCATAACAATATCATTGCGAACAAAAGAATTTGAAGCAGATTATCGTTATTTTCCTGAACAAGATTTAGTTCCGATAGAATTAGATGATAAATTTATTCAGAAAGTTAAAGACGAATTACCAGAAATGCCTATTGAGAGATCATTAAGACTTCGCAGAGATTATAATTTATCTGAATTTGATGCCGAAAATTTAGTCTTAGATAAAAACACTGCGGACTTTTATGAGGATGGAGTAAATTCCGATGCTTCGTTTGGACCAATTGAATACAAACAATATTGTAATTGGGTGATGAATGACATTTCAGGATGGTTAAATGAAAATAATATAACTTTAAAAGATACAGAACTTCATCCACACCAAATTGTTGATTTAATCAGATATGTAAATGAAGGAAAGATAACGACAAAGATTGCTAAAACGCTTATTGATGATATGATGGACGGATTCTCAATTTCTGAAATACTTGAAAAAAAAGGTAAAAAAAGAATTTCTGATGATACAATACTGAAAAATTTAAGTAAGGAAGTAATTGAAGAGTATCCCCAAATTGTTAACGATTGCCGTGAAAATATTAAAGCTATAGAAGCATTAATTGGAAAAATTATGGCTAAGACAAAGGGTCAAGCTGACCCTCACATAACTCGAAAAATAATAATTGAAAATTTAAAAGAAAAAGGAATAATAAAATCGTTAAAAATTTAAATCAAAGCTCCTAAAGCTGAACTAGCAGCATCTAATTTTAAGTTTATAATGCCTAATTTAGCTTCTTTAGTTGTAATAATAGTCAAAATATTTCCTTTAATTTCACTAAATAATATTTTTCCTTTTTCAGATTCGATAATTGCACTGAAGAATTGTCCTTGTTCTAATTCCTTTGTTGCTCTTTGGCTGGCTTTTAGAATTAAAGTTACCATCGCAGCTACAGCCTCTGGGTCTACCCATCCTGGTAAAGCACTACCTTTTATTAATCCAAATTTCTCAATAAGGGCTGCTCCATGAACCCCCTTTATCGCTTTTAAACTATTTAGAATTTCAGTTATTCTTTCACTCATTTAACTCAATCTATATTTTTTTTATTGAGAATATTATTTCTTTATTTATTATGTAAGTTTTAATTATATTTAAGTATAGAAATCTTGCTTAAAAAAGCTATTTTTTCATAATCTTTAAAATTATAATTAATAGAAAAAAATTAATAATTAGAGTTTTAGAATTTTTCCATATCTATCTAATACTACAGCAATAATAGTTACGATGATCATCAGAAGAATCCCTATAAATATATCAAGATCATATCCTATTATATCAACTACTATAATCGAAAGAACTTCAGCAATGATATAAATTATAAATGGGTTTTTTCCAAAGCTGTCTAGCCCAAATATAGGTTTTTCAATCTTTTTATCTAAAGCTATAAAGAAAAATGAGATAAGTATAGAAGTGCCTAAACTAATCAATATATAAGTCAATGTAACTTGCCTTTTATTCGCATACCAGTCTGGAACTAAAGTTAGTATTAATCCTCCTAATAAGCTTATAACTCCGATTATAAAGTAAAGCTTATACTTTTTTATTTCTTCACTATGCTTTTTGATGAATAAGAATTC
>JBHLRA010000071.1:0-13265 GCA_048883045.1 Candidatus Thorarchaeota archaeon
CTAATGAATGGAAGGGACGTGCTGGAGCTTATTCAATAAGAGATAAAGCAAGTTTATTTATTAAAAAAATAAATGGTTCATCTTCCAATGTCATAGGATTATCAATGCATAAACTTTATCTTATTCTAAAGAAAGAATTTCAAACAGATTTATTTCTGCTTAGTGAAAATCTCATCTAGATTTTATTTAATCGGGATTTGAAGAAGTATATTAATAAGGAAAATGAAACAGAAAAATACCTAAGATTTTATTTTCCAGAAAATTCTTTCCAAACTTTTAAATCCTCATAAAATTTTAGCATTTTTTCAAATTTGGAGATTTTATTTGCATAGTAAGTGTGATCAGCATACTTACCTTTATTTAGCTCTTTTGCAGCCAAAATTCCATTTTTATACCGTGTTATTTTTTCTTCAATCACAAATTTTTTTTCATTAACATTATTATTTAAAACATAGAAATATCACGGTATTATCAATCTGAAAGACATAATCTCCATTGTTTTATTTTAAAGATAATATTTTTTTCATATCTTCAGCTTCTACATTCAACAATTCTGAATGGGGAAGTCTTTCAGCTAATATTCGCCAATTTTTATCCTTTTTAAATATGCTTTTGAACAATTTTAAAGCCTTATCCATCTGATTTTGATTTGCTAAAGACACTGCGGTCCAAAAAGTCATTTCCAAATTATCTGGAAACATTTTCTGCGCTGTATCATATTCTTCAAGTGCTTTAGTCATATCCCCTTTTTCTATAGCAAGATCACCATTATTCATATGTTTATAGGCACGAAAGATTTTTAATAATCTTTTTAATTCTTTCAATGGCTCAGAATGGTCTTCCACTCTAACATTAATTTTTGGATCTTCCCATTTATTCTCTCTTGGTTTACCAGCAACCACCAATAATACAGCAGATTGTTTACCTCTTATGTCTCCTCCAACAGATTCCGCAGCTTCTAAACTTTTAATTATTCTTTCTGGTAATGGTAAATCATTGCCATCCTCAAAAGATGCAGCCATAGCAGGCCATACTTTATCAGATAGCATCATATTAGCCTGAACAGAATAATTTTTTCCTATCTTATGTCCAGCATGTTTTATGCATTTTGGGCCTGTATGAGTAGCTACACGTCCTTGTGAATCTAAAATAGCTACTTGCCTTACATCTCTACCTTCATCATTTGAAATTAGTATATTTACTACTTCTTCAGGTGATTTATTTTGTTTAAGAAGTTCAAGTCCTCGTAAACCATAAGATACATTAACAAGTGATTGTGTAGCAACAACACCCACACCTGCTTCACCCCATGAAACAATACTACCAACCGAAAACCAGTGGCTTTGCACTCCAACCCCCATTTCTCCAGTTTCAGGGTCTCTTGCAACAATAGAATAAGTATGAGCAAAAGGAAAATATCTTGGTTGATTATATTCAGGACTCATATTTATTAGATTGGTTTAAATGGTAAATAAAGTTTTATTTATTAATTTCTTTAAATTGATAATTCAAAATAGAAAATATTAAAATCTTAAATAATTAAAAACCCTAATAACAATACAATTTTAATTAGGAAGATTTGAAATGAAAAAACATTATAAAAACGAAGCTTTAATGAAATTCTTGACGATTGTCGGTGCTTTAGTAGGTTTGGCATATTTAATCATTAGAATTACTGGTGTTGGTACTCAATATCAGGTTTTCCCAATTGATGTAGGTCTTGATGCTGTTGTTAACTTTATAATTGGATTAGTGGTCGTTATAATTACTTTATTAACAGGAATAAGACCAAACAATCCAATTCCATTCCATTGGTTAGTACTTTTTATCCTTGCGATTTTACTTGCGATATTTGCTGACATACTAGCTGCCGTTTTAGTACTTATTGCTTTTATAATTGGACTAATAGAAGATTTATAAAAAACCAAATCTAAATCATAATTTAATTTATTTTTTTAAATTATAACTCTAACGTTTCGTTTTTTCAAGAAAGAAATTGATCATTTCTCCTGCTATATTTATATCTGCAACTTTTTGTAAGGCTGTAAAACCAGGAATGGAATTTACTTCTAAAACAGTAAGTCCATTTTTGCTCTCAATTATATCAACCCCTGCAATTTCAGTTTTCGTTATTTTTGCGGCATTTATAGCAAGTTTTTTCATTTCACTGGTCAATTCTATGGGTTCAGCTCGAGCTCCAGTATAGATATTAGTCTTCCAGCTCTCACTTACTCTATACATTCCAGCTATAGCTTTATTTCCTAACACTAATATTCTAATGTCTCTTTTATTATGTTCAATAAATTCCTGTAAGTAGAAAACTTGATTTATTTGCCCAAGAGTATAAATAACATTTTCAGCAAATGCTCTGTCATTTAATCTAGTTATTCCAATTCCTTTTGAACCAAATAAAGGCTTTAAAACACAATCTCCTCCCAATTCATCAAAGGCTTCTAATGCTTTATGAGGATCTTCGCAAATTATAGTTTTCGGAGTAGCAATATTATGATTTTCCAAAAATACTGAGGTTAAAAATTTATCACTAGCGATTTCTAATGATTCTCTTGAATTAATTAGTTTTATTTCATATTCTTCCAATGTTCTTAAAATATCTAGCCTAAAAAATATTTTTTGAGTTGCTGCGACCCCAAATCCTCTTACAAGAGCAGCTTTAGGTTCAAGGAGCTCAAATTGTCTATAAAAATCTCGCTGGAACCCTACTCCTACTTTAATGGTTGATGGTATAAAGTATTGAACATTATACCCGCGCTTTTTAAATTCACTACTTAATATCTGAACTTCTGGATCTGATGGATATGGTGTTATAATCATCGAGTGCATTTTTCATTCTCCTTAAAAACAAATTACTTAATTAATCTATAGCACTAATTTTTAAATAAATTTAAGTTCTAATAAATCATATATGAAATCAATGGATCCTAAAGACGATGAAAAAGAGCTTGAGAAATTATCAAATATACTTAGTAAAATTCAAGATATCTATTACAAAAAAAAAGAACAACTTGAAGAGTTGAAAACGGAGATTCTCGAATTAAGAGAAGTAATAAATTATTTAAATTCCCTCTTAACCGGAAAATCATTCCAGAGCGCAGATGAGATTTATTCAAAATCATTAATTAAAGCTGTGGACATACCAGATGAAGAACAATATTTTGTAGAGGAAGTGTCAAAAGAGAAGGTGAAAGGAACCAATATTAAAAGAAAAATCTTTTCTAAAAGTATAAATAATGATGAAGAATTATTAGCAATTTTAAATTTTTATGATTTTAATCGCGTTGAAATTAAAATAATTGAACCAGAAAAACGATCAATAAGAGAATCTTCTGAAGATTTTGTCCGTATATTTATTAAAGGAGCGCTCGTAGAAATAAAAGAAAAAAATCCAAATATAAGCAGAGAATATGGGTATTATAAGAATTCAGAATTGATTGAAACCATAAGTGTATCAAATTTGAAATCAATAAAGGATTACGATATTATTACCTCAAAAATGAGAGAATTGTTAGCTAAAGAAGTCAGATTTGATAATTAACTATATTTTTACCCTTATTTTATCATTAGAACATCGAAAACTGCTAACTTAAGATAAATGATTTCATACACATAAAATTATATTGAGATAATATATTGTTTAATTAAAATAGGAAAAATTAATTATGCAGTAATTCTTATTTTAGTTAACCAAATTACCGTATGGAATGTAATAATAATGGCAAAGAAAAAATCTTGGTTACAAATGCCAAAAGTCCACTCAAAATTTCATGATGAAAAACTTGAGAGTGTATTAATTGAAAAATCTTTAGAATTTTTAACTGGTGAAAAAAGTGACGCACCATCTTTTCTCTTTCTTTCAGGTGCTTTTTTTGATGTAAAATCATTCGCATATTCTGGATTAAGAGCCTGGAAAGGTGCTGTAAAACCATCTGAAGACAATGGTGGCAGAAGACCAGTATTAGAAGCGACCTTTGCTTCTTTATCGGTATATTTAAGTTCTTTACTAGCACTACAAGCAGATTTTTATTTTGCATATGATGAAATCAAGGATATATTGTTAGAAAAAAATAGAGAAGATCTATGGACTATAGTATCAGAAAAATTGCCATTTATATCTATCCCTCCTAAAGAAATGTATGGATCACAAGTATCACCAATATCTCCATATTTTATAATTAAGCAAGATGAAGAACTAACTTTAGGAGAAATTTATCCTTCAGCATATCTTTCTCAAATTATAAAGAACATTAAAACACGTTTTTTTGTTTTTTTCCAATACCAAGGATATTCTGCTTTTGGATTTTTCAATGCATTACCTGAGCTTTCTAAATTCGGGTTTGAAGAACACGCTAGAGATTTTGATGGTGACCCCACAGCAGAGAATCTAATCAAATATTCAAAAGATGCAAAAAATGTGAAAGAAATATTGATAGCACTTATTCACGCTTATAATAACGCATTGCTGGAACAATTTTTAATACCAGATTATGAGTTATTACTAAATAAATTACTGGAGGGAGAAGCATAGTTGGTTAATATCGGGTTATTAGGAGATGTATCCGTAGGAAAAACAAGCATTCTTCGTTTATTTGTTCGATATTTAAAGAAAGGAGATATCGAAAAAGTAAAGGGAGGATTAAAATGCTCTGTTGTTAAAGCAGATTTTTCTGGTGAAGCTACTGTTCCAGGAGGAGAAAAGGAAGATGCCCTTAATGAGAAGGAAACCAAAACAATTCACCCGAATAGAATCGTTTTCAGAGAAGACGCATCGAACAAAGCGCACACCATATTCGCACCAGGAGGCGATCGGACAAGAGCAGTTGTAAAAATGGGAATAATAACAATTTCAAGAATTGCCACCCAAATTATTGCTGTATTTTCATTTGATAGAGATCTTCAGCCTCAATTTGAATTTTTCAATGATGTTAGATTTTTTCCTGATAAAATATATGTGTGTATAAATAAAATCGATTTATTTGAAGGAGATAAAGAGAAACAACTTAATGATGTAAAGTCTAAGATCATTGATTTCTTTAAAACTCGAAAAATATCTGTTAATGATATTTTTATAACTTGTGGTGAAACGATAGAAGGATTTGAAGATATAGAAACCTATAATAATCAAGTAGCAGAAATGATTCTAGAAATAACTACTAAATATTAATTTTTTACTAGTTCTAGATTATTACTTTACTCCTTCTAATTTTTCATTTTTAAGGCAATTTTTAAAAATAATTTTTCTAAGTCAAGTAAATATCCGATTAATGGAGTTAATCTCACTGTATTCAAATTCTTATCAAATAATACAAATCCTAAATTCTTTAGTTCTTTGATATCTTCAATAACTCCTTTTTTTTTTCGAATTTCAATTATCTTTTGGATTGTAGTCTCTCCCGAGCTACTAATACAACATATTAATGTACAAAATAATGTAGCTGCTAGTCTAGGGTTTCCTTCAAATGGATTTGCTGAAATAATTTCCGTTGTTTCAGATTCAAAAGATAGATACCAATAAGAATTCAGAGGATTAAATCTTATTTGAAGTCCTAAAGGTTCAATATAATTAGATGCGTTAATGATTAAATTCTGAAAATATATCGATTTATTTTTATCCTTAACATTTAACGCATTAAGTATTTCCTTTTTAGTTGACCCTATTATTGTCATATTTTCCTTCTTAATTAATAAATGTATTAAAACACTCAATTCATTCATCTTCAATCAACTCATCTATAAATATAAAAAATTTGTTTCTTTTTGATATTTCAATTTACCTAACTGAAGAAGGTGTAAAAGATATACAAAATATTCAAATACTTTTAATTGATCATCCTCATTATTGAAAATTTCGTCATAGGAACATGGTAATTTTCCTTTAATTGAATCAAAAAAGGCATTCATTTGCTCAGTGAACTTTTTATCATAAATTTCCAATAAAAAATTTTCTTTTAAACTAATCTTATCAATAGGCTCAATTTTTAATGGTTCACTTTTTTTAGTAACTAATCTATCTTTTGAATATTCAAGGAATCGCAAAGAAAGAGTATTGAGTGTAAAAGGTTCTTTCCAACAATCCTCTAATAATTCTGTTATTTCAGTATCCATAGGATTTTTTTTTACGTAATTTAAAAATGTATCTTTATTATCTAAATATTCAAGGAATATCTTTAACTCTTCAAATTTTTGACTAAGAAGCTGAAAAGCATTCTTGTATGTATTTGAATATTTATTTATATTATAAATATTAAGAGAATCTTTCAGATTCTCAAAAATGGGTACTAACTCAATATCTAAAAGAGAAATCTCTCCTGAAAGAACTCTATTTTTAATATCTTCAATTACTTTATTAATTTCTATAGAAACATCTTGATATTCCATATCTAATCAGATTTCTTTTTTTTTAACAATTTTGGGTTTAAATACAGAAGAAATTTCATTTTTTCCGACTCTGGCAATTCCAATTAATTTTTCAGCGAGTAAAAATAATGAATTTGAAGATTTTGGTAAGAACATTAGTAATTGAATTGGATTTTGTTCCAATGTTGCCTTAATTAGTTGATATGCGACTTCAGAGTTCTTTTCATCTAGAAACATACCTGGTTCATCAAGTAAACAAAGTGGAGAAGGCTTTATTTCCTGGAGGGATAATATTAAACAAATAGAAATCAAAGAAACTTGCCCACCACTAAGAGCAGTAAATATTTTTAATTGTTCTTTTGAAGTAGCTGCTTTAATATTAACTCCTAAATCTTCAAAATTTCCTGTCAACTCTAAATTGCAATAGGATTTTACTTGAGAGTCTTGAAATTTTTGATTAACTCTCTTTTGCAGATTTTCAAGTAGACCACTGAATTTGTCATAATAGGTTTTTTCCATTTTCTTTTCAGTTTTAATTGCGGATGTAACATCCTTTTCTAGGTTTTTTTGATTTTTAGAGATTTGCTTAAGAGAAGATAATATCTGATCTCTTTCGACCAGAATTGAATCATCAACATCTAAATATTTGAGTAATTCTTTATCTATACTGGTAATATCATTTTTTATATCTTCTATGGGACGAATCTTAATTATATCTTTTAGAATTAAAGGACCTATTTCAGATCTAATTCTCTCTAAATCATTTTTTTTTGAGTCTAAATCTTGGTTGAGAGAATTTAATTTAATATTTTCTTGTTCAAAAGTTATTGTAATTTGAATAGATTCCCTCTCAATTTCTGCTTTCTTATTTTGGATTAATAAAGATTCATTTTTTAATTCTGAAATTTTTTTCTTGGTTATTTCAAGTTCTTCTTCAATATTTTCTAATTGTCGATACGTGTTGAATGCAGTATTATCTGCCTTTTGAAAAGCTTCTTTCTTTGTATCATACTCTTTTTGAATTAAATATTTTTCATATGAATTCTTATTTAAATTATCTTTCACTTCTTTTAGGATGTCTGAATTTTCATTTAATTTTAAATCCCATTTTTTCTTATCTTCATTAAGTAAAGCTAATTCTTTAGGAATTTCCTCAACCCTATCATTCCATTTAAAAAATTCTGGATCCGTTTGAGATTTTAAATTTTTAATCTGATGTTCAAAATCTATGATTTCATTTTTAAGGGATTGATTAATTTTTTCCAATTCATGCATTTGATCATATAATTGGTTTTTTTTTGATGTTATTCTCTGTTTTTGGTTAAAATTATATAAGAGATCATTGAAAGATTCTTTTTTTTTGAATATTTCTTTTTGATTAGTATCTATTGTAGCCTGTTCCTCTTTTAATTCTGACATTTCATTATTTAAAGATTCTATTTCAAATTCTAGAACTTCAGATTGCTCTTTTTGTGTACCAGCACTTAATAATCCTTTTAATCTCTTTAGATAAGGAGTTTCATATACATATCTATAAGAAATTATTTGTTCTCCTTTTAAAGTAACACACTTTCCTTTAAAATTAAGAGAATTATAAAGATTTCTCCCAGAATGATAATCTTTTACAACGAGACAATTTTTTACTTTTGAATAAATAACTTTTTTAATATCAATGTCATCATCGATAATCTCAATTAGTTTCACTAAATAACCTAGAACACCATCAGCATTTATTTTTATCATAGGTTTTATTTCGGTATTTTTTGGAAGGTAAATATTACAATAAGCCCCATATTTTTCTTTTAATCTCTTTAACAAATTTAATGTATCCCAATCTTTAGCTACAAAGCTATAGAGTAATTTTTCACCAAGAACAGATTCAATGGCATAACTTAATTCATCATCATACTTTAAATAATTAATCAGTGGTCCCTTTACTTTTAATCCCCTTTTTTCAATCTCATCTTTAAGAATGGATATATTTGGGGGAAGTATTACCCTGCGTTCTCTCAGTGAAGCTTGCAATATTTTTAATTTTTTAATCTTTTTAGATTTATTAGCCTCTAACTGGTTAAGCTCAGATTCAATTTCATAAATTCTTAATGTTGCACTTCTTAAATCTTTATCAAGTTCAATTAATAGATTTCTTGAAGGATTTTCTAAGAACCATTTATTCTTTTCCAATTTATGCTCAATATCTTTAAAGCTTTGAAAGAGTTGATTAATTTCACTATTTAATGCTTGAATCGATTTCTCATTCTCTTGAATTCTTGCTAATCTATCTTTTTTTTCAAAGTTGAATAGATTATATTTATCCAAAAGAGCTTTATTCTTAGATATTTTTTTTACTAATTGATTTTGTTCTGTTATCAATTTATCAATTTCTAAACCGATAATTTTACTTTCTTTTCTTACTGACTTAATTTCATTATCTAAACTTTCTTTTTGTTTCTGAAAATTGTCGAGAATCTTAGAATATTCATTGATTTTTCTTGATAACTCATCTAATTTTTGTTTTGCTAGAATTTTATCTTTTTGCCAATTTTGGATTATTGAAAATAATTCTTTTTGCTTATAAGTACATTCTCCCACTTTTTCAGATAGCTTATTTATTTGCTGTTCTTTTTTTAAAATTTTATTTGATAAAAGTTCTATTTCTCTATCTGATAACTCTTTCTTTTTTCTAATACTTTCTATAACTAATTTTACATTTTTAATAGTTTCTTCAATAGTAACAATATCTTTTTCCAGTTTGTCCTTATTTGCCCATAGGAGCTCATCATTAAATTTATTCTTTTTATTTAATAATTCGTTTTTTTGTTTCAATCGCTCCAACTTCGGGTTTAAAAGTTCTAAACTTATATTTAACGTATTTCTTTTGCTTTTTAATGACTGAAGGTCTTTATTTAAATTTAGAACGTCACTTTTCTGTTGCAATATTTCTTCTCTTAAACCTTTTAATCCAATTCCCTCCTCTAGAAACGAACATAATTCAGTTGGTTTTAAATTTTTAATTGCATCAATTTTTCCTTGACTTACGAAAGCAAATTGATTATCTGGATTAATATTCAAATTAGAAATTAATTTTTGAATTTCTTGAACTGATGCTTTTTTGAATTCTTTATCATACATTTTTTTTATTTTGAAAAAAGGAGATTGGCCCCTTATTACATATCTTCTTACATTTATTATGCTATCATCAATCTGAATTTGAATCTCGACCATTGCATGATTTTGTCCATTTCTAATGAAGGATGACCATTTTTTATATCGTTCATCTCTTTCATTGCTACCTAGAGCAAATTTAATCGCTTGAAAAATAGAAGTTTTTCCACTCCAGTTTGGACCTACTATAATCACAAATTTAGATTTGTCAAAATCAACTTCATCTTTCTGGAAAGATAAAAAATTTTCTAAAATTACTTTTTTAATGAAAATTCTTTTATTATCCATTGCATTGATATTGCTTTTATTTATATTTGTCTGCGTAGACACTAAATTATCTCATCTTCTTTAGTATTATTTTCCTAACGCTTGTTTTATTAGATCTACCCTCTTTTTAGCTTTTTCTAAGTTTATTTGTGCTCTGTTGGGAGACTCATTTAAAACAAACGGAAATTTTGCTAACAATTTCAAATCATTATCTTCCAATGGCTCTTTTTTATTTAATTTATCAATAATAATCGTAAGCTCAGTATAATTTTTTGAAGCAGCATTTTCATATAATTGATTTAGCATAAAATCTGAAGTTCGTGATTCTTGAATTCCATTAATGATATCCTTAATTTGTTTAGCATCCTCATCCTCTTTCATTATATCTATTGGAATTTTTTCGTTGTTTTGAGAATGATCTGCTTCTAAGCTATTATTTAGGTTTTTTTCTGAAATTTGAGCATTAGAATAAGGAATATATTCACCTGAGATTATCATATCAATTAAAATGTCAGTGATTTCATTACTCATTTCGTTCAATTCTGAATTCATGAAATGTCTAAATATACCAACTTTTAACAACCCTAAGATATCTTTTACTTCCCAATTCTCGGTATAATTTACAATATCATTAATATTAAATACAATTCTTGGATTTTTTTCTAAAAAATCTTTCAAAAAAGTTTCTCGTTCTATTCTATTCAATAATGGTATTTTAATAAAGATATCAAAAAAAGAGTATATTTTGCTAGAGACGGTGGTAATATCTTGAATTTCATAGTTAATCCATATTAAAATTATATTAGAATCAATGAATGTATGTTGAAAGCTCTTGTTTTGCCAAGTATTTAGAAAAACTTCAAGCAAGTTTATCTCTGCAAATTTTTGCTTAATTATAGGTTTTTGCTCTATCAAAAATATTTTTTTTTCCTCAACTTTATCTAGTTCTAGATTCTCATTTTCAGTTTTACCTTGATCTCTTTGATCTTTTATAAGAAATTCTATAACCGAAATCAAATTTTTTAAAAATTTATCTGGATTATTAAAAATTTCAACTTCGTTAAATTCTATTAGATCTAAGTAATAATTTTTAGTAATTAGCTTGATATAATCTATTATATCCGTTCCGGGGTTAAGATTAATTAAAATAGCTCCTTTTGGCTTTATATAACCATTCAGAGTTTTATCGTCATGATTGGTTAACATAACCTTAAGAAAATTCATAATATCGTTATATTTATCTCGATAGAAAATATCTCCTTTATCAATGTCGATTTCTGAAGGTTTTATTATCCTAAAATATTTCAAAAGTTCAGGAATGTTGTTTAAATCTTTCATTGAAAAATCTCCTTTAATTCTTTGGTCTTTTTATGAACATTATTTACATGACATTTTACAAATATATATTTAGCGGTAGTCATAGTTAGCGATAACTAGATCCCCGACAAAAACCAAAAAGTTTATAAAAACGTATTTCAGAAGAGAAAAATGAATAATGAAATTAGTCTTTCAATTAAATTTAACTTTTTATAGAATTATCTAAATTTTATCTAGAATAAATGATGGTAATCGGCCTTCCTTTACCAAGATTCTTATTAAATTAGGCATACTATTCCATTGTTGAATAGAAAAGTTAAATTCTTCTTCTGTAATATTTTTAAATCGGGGAGCTCTATAAGTTAGCATATTAATAGGAGTAGTTATTAGATTTTTCACTTTGGAGCATGGAAAATCGTTACATTGAGCACAACTATCAAATCCTTTTTCTCGTGCGCAAGGTCGAGCTTCACAATTTTTGTCTGCTATTTTGTCTCCTTTACTCTTACAACCCTCACAAAAAACATTCTCAGCGGTATAAATTTCATGACCAAGATATTTTCGCCAAGCATCAACCATTTTTTGTCTAATATTAATATCATCTGATCGCGCAGCACATAAATAGCAATTATAACCACAATAACCTATCATTTTATCATCATTTTGAGTCAAAAAATAACACCTCAGAGAGAAGAATCAAATATAATATATATTATTTATAATCAATTCTAGTTAATTTGTCTATATTGAGTCAATTCGCAATATTATAAAAAATATCCTAATGTCCGAACAGAGATACTTTTAAATTTACGATTATGAACTAATAATTCTGAGGAATTATTACTTTTAACCCTAATTCATAGTGTAATAAATTTAGATATAATTCAAATTGTTCCTTAACAAGATCATAGTGAGTGAATTTACCCTTTTTAAAACTTCTAATAAGTCCTGCACTTTCAAGAATACGAAGGTGATGTGATATTGATGGTTGCGACTTATCTAAGATAGCTTCAAGTTCACAAACGCAATGGTCATTATCTTTTAAAATAGTAATTATTTTTAAACGCTCCTTATTTCCAATAGCATAACAAAATTCCGAGAGTTTTTTAAAATTGTCATACTGATCTATATTTTTTCCAAGATTTTGTAAATCTTGGAAGTATGATTTAACATCGACTTCCTTCATATCGACACAGCTTTCAAGTGAATTCATTATCTCAACAGAACGCTTTCTATTAATTATATTCACCTATATTCTTTAAAATACTTAATAACATTTAAATTCTTTATACATTAAACATAATATTTTTAGATTAATATAAATATTTCGTTAAATTTCTTAAATCCAAATATTTTTATTTGATGCATTTCATAAATATCTCAAATTGTATAAGTACAAATTAAGTTTTTTTTAAAAAAAATATTCGTAAATTTTGTGAAAAACAGATGAACGTCTCAGAAACAGAGGAAATATACACAACAAGGAACCAAGAATCTAAAGAACTTGGGTTTTTTGAAAAATATCTTACTTTATGGGTTGCGTTATGTATTTTTGTTGGAATTCTTTTATCCATTTATGTCCCAGGAATAAGTCAAGCAATTAATTCATTTACAGTAGGTCAGATTTCTATACCCATTGGAATCTGCCTATTTTTAATGATGTATCCTGCAATGTTGAATCTACAGGTTTCAGAGTTAAAAAAGTTAGGTAAAAATCCTAAACCAATAATTCTCACAATTATATCTAATTGGTTAATTGCTCCATTTATAGGTCTGCTTATGGCTCGTATATTTTTACAAGGTTATGAGCAATTAATTGTTGCTATTATATTGTTGAGTTCAAGTCCATGTACCGCAATGGTTTTAGTATGGGGATGGATGGCAAAAGGTAATCAAGAACAAAATGTAGTAAACACAAGCCTTAATACTATAACTATCATTTTTGGATATGCTCCTATGGTGGGTTTTTTGACAGGAATCCAAAATATACCTGTTGATTGGATTCTGTTATTAGTCTCAGCCTTTGTATTCATTGGATTTCCATTGCTAGCAGGTGTAATTAGCAAAAGGTTATTAGTATCTGCAAAAGGTGAAGATTGGTTTAACAACACTTATAGACCTATAGTTGGAAAAATATCAATCGT
>JBHLRA010000072.1:0-13203 GCA_048883045.1 Candidatus Thorarchaeota archaeon
ATAATCACGGGCTTTAATCAATGAATCTTTATCAATCTCTAATTGGCAGGATGGACAATTGATTTTTGTAAATTTTCTTTTGGTACCACAATTCTGACAAGTATTTATATCTCTATTAAGAAAAATTATTATTCCAATTAGCATAAAAAAGATTGTAATGGATGAAATTATTGCAGTATAAGAGATAAGGTATCTGTCAAACCTCCATATCAAACCTATACTATAAAAATGGATATCGGCATCTAATTCTTCATTATTTTCTGTTATATTTATACAAAGACTTAATCCATTTAGCTGATCATTTTTGTAAATATTTGTCAAATTAATAGCATCATTGAGATTATAAGAATTAAGACCATAAAATATATTAGTGTATATATCGGAAACATTCATAGTATCAATTACTTCTTCGTGTTTAGGTTTGTTATTCCATGTGATCTCTGAAGAATTCCAATTGTTTTCCGTAATAATTAAATTTATCTCAAAATATTCTACAGGGGGGTTAATCGGTATATCATTCATATAAAACTCATATGTATAAATAAAAAAAAATAACTCTTCAGTTTCTTCTGGTAATCTTTCTAGACTATAATGTAAGTAACTTTGACAAGAATTTCCGATTATAATTTCCCATGAATCAATATAGTTCATATCAGGGTTACTTTGATTTACATAGATTCTTTTATCAGGCCATATATGTATTCCTCTAAATTCCTTTGTTATGCCCTTATCAAATACTAATTGAGGGATGAAATTAATAAATAATAAAAAGAAAGCTAAAGATGTTATACTAACAAAAATCACAGCACTTTTCCATGTTATAGCTAACTTTTTCATCTTTTAACTAATAATACTTAATACAAATCAATTAAATTTTATATTTTTATTAATCTAGTTTAGGATTCCCTTTAGATCCATCACTTAACTTTTTTATTTTGATTCTAAAATCTTTTAAATTAACAGTAGAATATAAAGTTCCGCGAGGATAAACACCTTCGGGTGTATTCGCATATAAAATTACAGCAATATTCCAAAAAAGTATAGCGAAAACTGTTAAAATTATAAGAAGTATTAAAGAGAGGATTAATGGATATCGATTTCTAAAAAATAGAGACGTATTAATTTCCTTTCGAGATAAACCTAACTCTTTACCGATTTTATATATTTTAAGAATTTCATTAAAAAACATTATAATCCTCCTTAATTTATTACTTTACAATATTTCAAAAACACTTTTTCATCTAAATTTTTAGGAATTTTTTTGTTACTATTCTTTAACGTAAATTCCATTATAGATAGTTTTTGTTTCAAGGAATTAAAATATTAAATTTTTAATTTTGATTTGACGTATAGGATTTCTAACCGAATGTGTCAAATTAATTCTTAATATCAATATTTCAAATTATCCTTATAAACATTTCTATTTATTTAATTACGTTGAGAGATAATTTGAAACCCTAACAAAGTTTCATGTGCTTAATTATAATACTATATTTTAATTCATTTGTTTCAAATCTGAGAACTCCATTCATAAAATTAAAAATTATAAAGATTCAGGAATTCTGAACTTCACCCTATCTCTTAATATCTTATATATTTTATATTTTTTTTTAATCTGTGTAAAACAAAGGATAATCCAAGGAATAATTAGTAAAGGGATTAAAAATGGAAAATAAACATACATCCAGTCCCTAAAAATCATAATAATTAAAAAAGTACCCTCAATTAAAATGAATGTCCATAAAAGAATCAATATTATTAGATAATCTGTCTCCTTTGTCATTAAATCTTTATCAGGCTTTATGTTACAAGATGGGCAGAATTTATCGGTAAGCTTTCTTTTAGTATTACAGTTTTCACAGTAAAATATATCTCTCCTTAGAAAGTATGTAATACCAATTAACATGGAAAAAATAATAATTGAAGTAATAATCGTTGTGTAAGAAAGAATCATCTTTTCGTAATACCATAAGAATTTAAAACCGTATAATCTTATAGGACATTTGAGATTTTTATTATTATCAGTAATATTAATACAAAGACTAATCTCATGGTATTGTTGATTCTCAAGAAAGTCTGTTAAATCAACTGCTTTTTCTAGATCATAGCTCTCTATGAAGAAACTTTGACGAATCTTGGAAGCATTTCCAGTATAAAGTATATCATCATGTTGAGGTTTATTATTCCACGTTATCTCGGAAGCATTCCAAGTCGATTCTATAAGAATGATATTAATTTCAACATCATATAAATAATGTTCACAATCATAATCATAGTGATAACCACCAAGGAAGAAATAAAGTCTTTCTGAAACTGTTGGCAAGGAATCAAAATTAAAGTGAAAATATGTTTCAGAAAAGTTTCCAATATATATACCCTCATAATCATAATAGTGTCTATCAGGATTACTTTGATTAACATATGTTCTGTTATCTGCATACTGTGATCCCAAAAAACTTGTTCTCAATCCATCACCTGTAAAAGCTGGAATAAAATTAATACCTAGTAGAAAAGGAGAACTAATTGCAATTATAATAAAAATAACATGCGAGAATTTTGCCCTATTTTCATTTTCATCCATATTATCACACCTCTTTTAATTTGTATTTATCGAGAGATAATATTGGTTCTATTTCCAGTAATTTTTCATTTTTTTTTATGAAATCTAATTCAAATTTAATGTCCTTTTTAATTCGGAATTTATTTTGAACAGATGTTAAATTCAAGAGGTTAATTGTCTTTCGATAATATCTTGCAGCTTCCTTTTTCAAATTCATCTTTAAGTAGAGTTTTGCTGCGTTCCAATAAAATAAAAAATTATCCCTATATAAATTGATGGCATCGAGATAATTTTTCAAAGATATTTTATATTTCTTACTGTAATAACTCTTAACACCCTGATAAAAAATATCTAATGATTTTCTTTTTATGACATTTGGTGAAAAAAAAGAAATATTATAATTTTCAATGTCTTTGGGTACTTCTTTTGCGATGTTAATGATCTTAGATTTGTATGAACTCGAAGATAAAAGTTTATCAATCATACTCAATCCGAGAGATTCTACAGAAGAAAATATAATTTTCTGACTTCCTGGAGTTGTAGGGGCTTTTTTCAAAGCGTGCCATAAGATCTGATGAAATTTAACACTTATAAGAAATTTTGAGAGTTCTAAGTAATTATTTTCTTTTTGTTCAGAAAGAAATCCAATTTTCTTCATATTTTCTAAATATATTGTGACAATTTTAGGTGAAAATATCAAAGATTTCTTAACAAATACAAAACTTTTATTTTTATTGGGCTTTTTTACAATATTTAGTGTATTAGTAAGTAGATAATTTAGCAAATCTTCCTGTTCCTTGGTTATAAATAGATTTTTAAAGTTCACAACATTATTTGATAATAAATCTTTACGTATAGATGTAAAAACTTGATATATTACACTAAATTCATCAATTACCGGTTTAACACACTTAAATTGCAGAGTTGGAATTAATTCAGCATTGTAGAATTGTGTTTGAACTAAATTTTCAAATCCAAGTTTTTCTAGTATTTCATGCAACATTTGATGGGGAAAACAAAATTTATGTTCTAACCCTTCATGGGGAAGTCCATAAATCCAACTAAGTACATCTTTTTTTTGTTCATAATCTGAATTTAAATATGTTTGAAATGCTTTTTCTAAATCAGGGGTTTCTAAAATCAATTTTCCATTTGGTTTTAACACTCTAAAGATCTCACTTAGAGCATAAATTGCTTGATATAGTCCTAAATGTTCAATTACTTGAATTAATTTTACTTTTTCACATGAAAAATCATCAAATTCAAGATCTAATACTGACATCTTTTTGTCAGCTATAAGATCGTCGAATAGGTCTATATTGCAATAATCTGGTTTATATTTTTTCCCACAACCAATATTTAACTTCATTTTTTTTCGCTAAAATCCTTTAAACTTATGGTAGAATATGCAGCCCCACGAGGATAAACAGGTTCTGTGGATTTTGCATATAAAATTATAGCAATATTCCAAAAGAATATTGCGAAGACAGTAAGAAATAGGATAAGCATTAAAGATAGGACTAATGGATATCGATTTTTAAAGAATAGAGCATTGTTGATATCCTTTCGAGATAATCCTAATTCTTTACCAATCCTATATAATTGATAAATCTCTTTGAAAATTATATATCACCTCTTAATATTTGTTTTAAAACTGATTCAAGAGTATTTTTTTATATAAATATTTATATCTTGAAATTTTAGAGTCAATTCTCCACCTAAAAGGTAAAGAATTTTGCTTAAATATGCTTTTCTCAATTGCTCTAAAACAATATGGATTTTCATAAGATTTTAAAGCATTCCTTGTACCTAAGCAACCTCTCTTACATTTTTTAACCTTATCGCAGGTATTACAGTAATCATTTGAGGGATTAATTTTTGCATCTTGATTATATTTCAAATCAAATCTGGAATTTAAAATATCATAAATACTATTTTTTCTGATATTACCTTCAATATAATCGTCTGATAATGTTAAGCATCCTTTAATATTCCCATCACTTAAAATTCCCAAAACTGATTTACCTGCTTGACATCCAATCCAGGGTTCTAATCCTAGTTCTGGCAGAAATTCAGAAAAATATCCAAAACAATGAGCACCTATCAAAGGTAATTCTCTTACTGAATACTTTTTCATATTATATGCTATAAACATGCCAATTGCATAGAATTGTTCTCTTGAGACAACTAAATCTTGCGAAAATCTACCAATCGGTAAAGCTATTTGTATTTGCCAAGGAATCATTTTATTTAATAAAAAATTTCGAATTAAATTCAGATCTTTAAAATTTATTTTGTTTACAGTTGTTATTAAACTCACGGGAATTTTTTCCTTTTTGAGAATTTTGATAGTTCTTAAAACTTTATGAAATGCACCCTTTATTCCTCTTATATAATCATGCGTTTTTGGTGATGCACCATCTAAACTTAAAGAAACACAATCTGTGTCTAATTTCCTTAATTTTGGTATTTCATCTAGTATTTCTAAACCATTTGAAATAATAGACAACTTCATTTTGCTTTTTTTTATTTCATGTGCGACTTCATACCAATCATCTCTTAAGAATGGTTCACCACCCATTAATGCAATCCCATCATATCCACAAGATTTCAAATCTTTAATTAGATTTAAAGATTCTTGGGTATTAAGTTCATTTTCCCGAGCTTTACCGGCAGAAGATCCACAATGAATGCATCTACTATTACATTTTAAAGTAAACTCCCATACTGCACATTTATGTTTAAAGAAATGAGACATTTGATATTTTATACTTGACATGATATAAAGGATTCCAGAATTACTGTACAAACTCTTTTATCATATATATTTATCCAAAATATCATTAAATACTTTATTAATAGCAAATTGAAACTAAGTAATATCCAATCTTAATTTTTTTTTAGAAAATTAATTTATAAAATTTGAGGGACACTTTTTGAACATTTCAATAATGCTATATTGGTATTTTTAAAAAAGTACAAAACCACATGAGGGACAACTCTTTCTGGCACCCATTATAATTTTACTGCAATTAGGACAAATATTTACATGCGATCTCTTTTTCGTCTCTCTAGGTTGAGGTTTTATTTCTTTTTCTTCAATTTTTGCTCTAATTGCTGCTGCCATTGGATCTTCAGCTTGAACAATTTTAGGTTTAGTTTTTTCTTCTAATTCATGCAAATATTCAATAATATTTTTTTTCTTAACTTTGCTTAGCTCGGCAATAGTAGGAATCTTACCTGCTTTTACATCATTTACAAAGCTTTTTTCAAGTTTTAATATATTAAAGCAATTATGGCATCGGAATACATAAGGAATTCCTATATTTGACGTCTCAGACCATTGAGCCCAACATACTTTATGGGCAATACTCTCGCAAGAAGGACATTTGACTAAATTTTCATTGTCACTTTTGAAACAAATAGAGCATGTGGCGGTTTCATCAATAATTTCAGGTTCATCAGCTAAATTTATGTAAAAAGGTTGATTATCAGGTAAAATCATGCGTAGCCCTTGCTTAACAAACAAAGGATCGGAAATATATTTTTTCTCAGATAAAGTAGTCAAAATAGGGTCAAGGTCTTTAATACTAGCTATTTCATAATATTCGCCATTACTCAATTTTGTTAGTTTCATCAGTTTTGTACTTAGTTCAGAATTGGGTTGCCCTACTCGTACAATGTCAATAAAAAAAGGCAAATCTTTAACTACTTTAACGAGTTCTTCTATTGGTGGGAGATATTCTGGGGGGATGTCATATGCTCCTTCATCTATCAATATTAATAATCGGAAAATTTTTTCTGAAATTTTCTTATATACTTCAATGATAAATGTTATTGCAATGAAAATACCACCAGCTATATTTGCATTTGTGATCACTCCACTCATTGATTTTAAATTATTAAGAATATGATCTTGATTAAAAGTAAAATGCTCTAAATAATTTGGACCATCATGTTGAAATACTATAAGGTTAAATCTATCAGATGGATCTGTAAATTGTTTATTTTTCATAAAGTCCGCAATTGAACTAAAAACTTGACGCATTTTAGTTATTTTTGGAGTAAAGCCATAAAAAATAAGGCAATCTTCGCTTCTAGTGGATTCCATATTCTTTAAAATGAATTGAAGTGTAATTAAAATTGCGAATTATCTAATATAAATTTCGTGTAAAGATTAATAAGTTTAAGGGTAATCTTTATCCATTTTCAGTCTTCACATATCTTTCTAATAAAGGATGATTAGATATTTAGAATTTTGATTAATTGATTCTTAAGATTTAAATAGAGTGTTGTTTTTGTAATAAAAAGCTTAAAAAATAAGAATATGAGAAATTATGCTTGAAGGAACAAATATAAACTTAAGATTTATGGAACAAGAAGATATTCCCCTTTACCATGAATGGTTTAATACACCTGAAATTAAAGGTATGTACAATGCAGGGACATTTAATCAAAGACCAAAAAACTTATTGCAGAAAGCTTTAAGTAATTTGGGCGATAATCTTCAAATTTTCATAATTGAAAAAAAAGATAAAACTCCCATCGGTATAATACTATATTTTTTAGTAAAAGGAGGACCTGTTGAACTATTAGAAATTGGAACATTAATAATCCCCTCTGAACGACGAAAAGGTTTCTGTAAAGAAGCTGTCACTATTTTTGTAGATTATTTGTTTTTAACTAAAAACATTTCACGCATTCAAGCTACTACAGATGTTAGAAATATAGGATCTCAAAAAGTTCTTGAAAAGACAGGATTTACTAAAGAGGGGGTTATGAGACATATGATATTTAATCAAGGTGATTGGAGAGATTTCGCTCTTTATAGTATCCTTAGAAATGAATGGAAAGAACCAGTTCTTTTGAAAATCTAAGTTATAGATAGAATAATCTGAAGTCAAACTATTTTTTCTTCTTTTTTTTCTTTTTCTTTTTCTTGTCTGAACCTTCTTTCATTGCTTCAATTAAAGCTCTTATATCAACTGCGAATGGATCTTCTGTTTGGACTACCTGAGGTTTACTATGTGCTTCAATTTCTCGCAAGTATTCAGTAACATTCTTCCTCTCCATTTTATTTAGTTCAGCAATGGTAGGAATTTTACCAACTAACACATCAACAATGTATTCTTTATCTAATTTTAATATATTAAAGCAGTTATGACACCTGTATACATGTGGAATTCCAATGTTAGATGTTTCTGCCCATTGTGCCCAACACACTTTATGAGCAATTGTGTTACATGAGGGACACCTTATTATATCCTCATTACCTTGTTGAAAGCAAATTGAACATGTTGACATTTCATTTACTCTTTCTGGATTATCAGCTAGATTTATATAAAAAAGTTGATTTTCTTCAGGAATAATTGGAGTAGTTTGCTTCCCAAATGCTGGTTTTGTGATTTTCTTTTTATGAGAAAGTTCATCTAATATATGATTTAATTCTCTAATATCACTAATTTCATGATAATCCCCCTTACTTAAGTTTACCAAATGAGTTAAATTCTTACGTGCTTCATATTCAGGATGACCTATATATATGACATCTATGAAAAATGGCATATCTTTAACTTTTTTAATTAATTCTTCTAACGCTGGAAGATAATGGGTCGGGATTGGATAAGATCCTTCATCAACTATGATTAATAAGCGAAAAATCTTCTCTGAAATCTTTTTATACACTTCTATAACAAATGTAGTTGCAACGAATATACCACCTGCAATATTCGCTGTTGAGATTTCATTTTCTACTGATTTTAGCATTGATAATATGTTATTTGAATCAAATGTAAAATGATCTAAATAATTTGGTCCATCAGGTAGAAATAAAATTAAATTAAACCTATCAGAAAGATCATTAGCCTGCTTTTTTTGCATATACTCTGAAATTGAATTATATACGCTTTTAACTTTGGTTATCTTGGGAGATAAACCATAAAAGATTAAGGTGTCCTCACTTTTACTAATGGAAATCATGTTCCATGATTTAATTCATTTAGATTAATTGAAACTATATCCTTATCTAATATAAATTTCGTGGGAGAAGTAATAAATTTAGGTATAAACTAACCTTTATTTAGATTTTATTAAGCCTTCTAAATAATGTTTAAAATAGCGATAGTTTCAACTTATATTACAAAATTATGAGATAGTGCTTTTTATTAAGAGAACTTTTACATCCTTACACGAAATTTTTTATAAAAAAATACTTTCTACAATTTAAGTTAAGTTAAAATATCGAAGGATATTATCAAATATTTTTACATCTGCAAATATTTTACGTTAATGTAATAATTCACTGCTTAATCTGTTTGAAAATGAGGGAATATAATGCAAATATACCGCTTAAAGATTAATAAAAACATATGTATTGGCTGTAATGATTGTGTAGTAAGTTGTCCGTTAAATTTTCAACAATTAAAAGAAAAAGGCTATTTAACTAAAGAAAATGCAGTTGTTTTGGTTAAAAACGGCTGTGCATATGATATTTATGTTGAAGGTAGAGACGTAAATTGCGATGGATGCGGTGTTTGTTTGAAATATTGCCCCGTTTCTGCGATTGAACTACACTTAGTTGAAATAAAATGAGGTATTAAATATGTCATTTCCAAAAATATCAAGATCAATTAGTAAAGAAATCGAACATGTAAAAGTTCAATTCCTTACAGAAAGTTTAGAGCTTATTTTGGATAGAACTAAATGTGTAGGGTGTGGTACATGTGCCCGTGTCTGTCCAAAAGAAGCAATTTCGCGTGGTCCAGTAGCTGCATCTCGTCGTTTCCCTACTATGGAGGATATTATTCCAGAAGTATATGATCCTAAGAAGTGTGTATTTTGTGGTACTTGCGTAGTCATGTGTCCATTTAGTGCATTAACTCTTAAAAAAGACGGAGAAATAATTGAATTAAAAGATATACAGATTGTCAAAGAAAATGTCGTCCCTAAAATTGAATTTGAAGCAAAAAAAATTTCTGATAACTCAGGAGTAGAAAGGGTGGCTAGAGTTTATGTGGAAGGAGAAGTTAATATTGTTGATGAAGAATGCGCTGGAGGTTGCGAAGCTTGTGCTGATGTATGCCCCAGCGGGGCTATAACAGTTCCAGAAAAATCAGATAAAGGATGGGAAACAGTTCCAAATGTAGTCGTTGACCCTGAGAAATGCATTTTCTGTGGTTCTTGTGACAATGCATGTCCAACAGGAGCAGTCAAGCTAAAAATTATTAATATCAAAACTTCAGGAGAATTTAGTGAACTTTTTTGGGAACCTCTTTTAGAAAGAATTAAAACTTTAAGATGGAGTGAGCAAAAAGAGGAATAATAAAATGAGTATCAATAATTTAATTTTAATAACGTGTCGAACAATTAATCAAGGGGTTGCACTTGAAGGAGGTAAAAATACGAAAGAAAATGTTCGAGCAGCAGGAATCTGTGCTTTTGATAAAGAAGATTTTAAAAAATTAGACTGCTTAGTTGGGACTCCTGTCAAAGTAATTACTGATTATGGTGAGGTCATGGTTTATTCCACTATTTCCGAAGAAGGTCCACACCCAGGAATTATCTTTATCCCAATGGGTCCTTGGGCAAATCAAGTAGTTAATCCTGATTCACAATCATGTGGCACTCCCACCTATAAAGGAATGAAAGCACAAGTAGAAGTAGTACCTAGTGGAAAAGTTTTGGATGCTGTTGAATTAATAAATTTATTAAAGGAGGCATAAAAAATGGTAGAAAAAATTAAAACTGTGACAGACGTGATCTGTCCTTTTTGTGGAACACTTTGTGACGACCTTGAAATAGATGTTGATGTTAATGAGCAAAAAGTAGTCGAAGTTCGCAATGGATGTCAAATAGGTACCAAAAAGTATTTTTCATCAAATCCTAGTGAACATCGATATGATAAACCCTTAATTAAAGATAATGGGGTATATAAAGAAGTATCTTGGGATAAAGCCATTGATAAAGCTGCTGACATTCTGGTAAACACCAAAAGACCTTTACTTTATGGTTTTTCAAGTACTGAATGTGAGGCTCAAGGTCAGGGCGTAGAATTAGCTGAATTATTAGGAGGCATTTTAGATAACACAGCATCAGTGTGCCATGGTCCTTCATTATTAGCAATTCAAGATGTTGGTGCACCTACTTCAACTTTGGGTGAATACAAAAATAGAGCAGATTTAGTAGTTTTTTGGGGGAGTAATCCTGTTCATGCTCATCCACGACATCTTGGAAGATATAGCGACTTTATCCGTGGTTATTTCAGAAAAGATGGTACTAATGATAGATTTATTGTAGTAGTTGACCCTAGAAATACCCATACTGCTCAATTAGCTGATATGCACATACAGTTAAACCCTAATGAGGACTATGAATTAATAAATGCAATCAGAGCAATTTTAAGAGGCACTGATTTAGATGCTAAAGAAATTTCTGGTGTACCAAAAAATAAAATAATAGAACTCGTTAATGCATTAAAATCTTGTAATTTTGGAGTTATCTTTTTTGGGATGGGACTAACTCAAACCTTATCACATCATCGAAATATTGATGCCGCTATTTGTCTTACTCGTGAATTAAATGATCATACAAAATTTTTATTAACGCCCATGCGCGGTCATTATAATGTTGCTGGAGCAAATCAAGTATTTGCATGGCAAACAGGTTATTCTTATTCAATAGACTTTTCTAAAGGATATCCTCGATATAATCCTGGAGAATTTTCTTCAGTAGATGTTCTATTAAGGGATGAAATTGATGCATCTCTTATTGTTGCGTCTGATCCTGCAAGTAATTTTCCTGCAGCGGCAGTGAGAAATTTGTTTAAGCACCCTATTATTACAATAGAACCTCACCATACTCCGACTTCTGTGAATTCAGATATTATTTTACCACCTGCTATAGCTGGAATAGAATGTGAAGGTACAGCATATCGAATGGATAGTGTTCCATTACGATTAAGAAAAGTAAAAGAAGCACCAGGTGACTGTCTGACAGATAGGGAAATATTAGAAAGATTAGTAAAAGCGGTAAGAACTAAAAAAGGTGAATAAATGAATGGCAGAAATTAAATTAAAATTAAAGAAGAAACCTGAATTTCCATTAGAAGCAGAAAGTATATCACCTGATAATTTCGCAGGAAAAACAGCAGCAGATATCAAGAAATTAGTTATATATCATGGTAATGAAGAAAAAACGATTGGAGACTATTTTAATGTTACAGGATCTAGTGGAGAACTCAATGAAATCAAGATTATTATTGAAGGAGATCTCTCTAATGTTAAAAGAATCGGAGAGAAAATGTCCGGAGGAGAAATTGTTATAAATGGTAATGTAGGGATGCATGTCGGAAATAATATGTCTGGAGGTAAAATATTAGTAAATGGTGATTCCGATGATTGGGCTGGTGCTATGTTAAAAGGTGGCGAATTAGAGATCACAGGTAATGCGGGACATTATGTTGGTGCTGCATATAGAGGATTCTGGAAAGGAATGCAGAATGGCACCATCAAAGTACATGGAAAAATAGGTGATGAAGCTCTAACATGGGTAAATGGTTCAAAGCCAGCTAAAAGGTTTCCAACATTAATCTGTGGCAGTGCTGGTTCATTTCTAGGAATTCATGGTCATGGTGGTACAATTATAGTAGAAGGTGATTGCAATAGATGCATTGGAGCAGATCAGGTGCGAGGAACGATTGTTGTGAAAGGAAAAATATCAAGAATACTTCCTTCTTATAAGAAACTTGGTGAAGTTAAAGAAATTGAATTGATGAGCGGAGAAAAAATTCAAGGGAAGTTTATTGAATATAGCGGAGATCATTCTGTTGAAAAAAATCATTCTAAAATTGATAAAAAGACAGGAGCTATTTCAAATAGCTCAAATGGAAGGTTGTTTGTAGCTGTGTAAAGTTTTTTAATAGTTTTATTATTATTAGTCCTCAATTTGAGAAATTTTAGGAAATAATATTTTTATATTTAGAAGGTTAATTTAAAGATATGAGAAATAGAAATATAGTAGGAGTTATTCTGTTAATTATTGGTGGAATTATGATGATTATTAGTTCCACCCTGGGAACCATTGGAGTTTATGAATTCATTTACAGTTATGTTACTTCAAGTTTATCACCTGATCTTGATTGGTTAAGACCAATTTTATATGTACTACTTGAAATTTTAAGATGGATTGCTAATTTGGGAGGTGGTGCAGTTATAATTGGTGCTTTATTTGTTTTACTAGGAAGTTTTAGGTTTGGTAGATGGCTTGTTAATCTTGGATTAGCATTTGGAACACTGACATTGTTTATTTGGATTATTACACAAGTAGTACCTATCAGTAATTTCATCACGGATCCTACTATTTTGAGTTATATTGATAGTATCGCTAGTCTTGTTGAAGTTCATACCCTTTTCGAAATTTCTGGAGTTACAGTTGCCATAATCGGGCGTCTTTTAGTGAAAAAACCGAAAAAAGTAGAAAAAGAAATCGAAGAAGAGGAAGAGATAGAACCATTTACACCATTACCTTTTCAAAACATTCAATGTCCAAATTGTGGAACATCATTACCCTTCAATGCAGAATTATGCAGCGAATGTGGACATACAATCGAGAAAAGCTAGAATATCTCCTAATTTGATTTTAAATTT
>JBHLRA010000073.1:0-10191 GCA_048883045.1 Candidatus Thorarchaeota archaeon
TGAATTGGTTCAGGTTCGGTAAATTCTCTGGAAGAAATGTCAGTATAGATAGTACTCCATATTTTTTGAACAGGTAATTTATCTCCATCAGTTGGGCAAGCACATTTTACTAACATCCAAGGTCCTGACGTTTTAACACTTTTCACAGTAGCTACTTCCCCACATGTATAGCAACGAAAGATTCCATTGCGAAATTGAGAAATATAAAGGTCTTTTTGTAATAAAGGGACTTTAAAAGTTCTTTCACCATGAAATGGACATCTTTGCTTTACGATAATTTTATCTCCATCAGCTTTTAAAAATGTAATAGTACCAGTTTTCCCACATTTAGGACAGCTGAAATTTTTAATATCTTCTGATTCTGTCATTAAAAATCATTTTAATTCTTTTATCACTAAAAACAAAACAGCATCACTTAAAATTTTATTGTGTATAGAAATTCTTAATAAGAAATGCTTTAAAATTTCTATGTATCTGTAATTATGTAATCCCAATCTTCATTAGGGCGTACCAGCCAATTTAAAGCATAGAACCATTCATAAATGATGGAAGGATGATAGTTATTTGGTGGTTCTTTATTGTGAATTGTGGCATCTCTCAATTCCCAATGAATTATTTGAATTTGATCTAATAATTCTAAAATTTCATCAGTATTTCTTAATTGAGCATTTTTTACATCTATTTTTTTGTAATATTCACTATCCTTTAAAAGATCAAAAATCAAATCTAAATTGGTCTCATCTACAGGAATCTCTTTTTGTTCAATTAATTGAAGAGCCCATAATAATATAAAAACAGCCTCAGAACGCCAACCGAATTGTATGGCTTCAAATTTTGTTTCTTCACTAGGAGTCAATAAGAATTTTCTTTCTATCTCAGAAACTTCTTCCCAAAAATGATGATCTTTTAGTATTTCTATTACTTCTACCTTTTTTCTGCCTGTTGCAGCTTGAAATACACCTAATAACACTATTACTCTTTTTGCAACTTCTCCAGGGGTTCTAATTTGACTATCATTCATTTTTAAAGAAACCTTTTAGTATTTACATAATTAAAATTACTAATAACATTACATATCCACAAAAAATTGGATTTAAAATATTATCATCAATTTTAAGGTTTGCTATATCAATAATTAAGAACATTAATGCTCCTACAAACCCAATAACAATAATTTGTGATAAACTATATGAATTCTTTTCGAATAGCCATAAAATTAGAAGACTAATTCCAAAAGATGCTAAAAATCCAAAAACATACCCAATCAATGTTTTATTTGAAGATTTTGGAATATGAATCTTACCGAATCTGAGTCCAAAAATCGATGCGGCACCATCTCCTAAAGTAGCAATTAAAGCTGTAGCAGTAAATATTCCAAATGGGAGGAAAAGTGTAGGAATAAGTGATAGAACTAAAGCAACAGGTCTTGTAAACTCATAAATTTCATTTTTTTTTAAAGTCTTTCCTAATGTATTGGAAATACATGTTGGAAGTAAATGGTATATATTTCCTCTGTTAAATATGTGAGATAACCGAATATAATCTAAAGCAGCAAATATAATAATTCCCGTATAACCAACTGTCAATATTAAAAAATTCCCGTATTCCGTCCCTGAAATTCCCCAAAATTGATCAGCATTCCATATACCTTCCCAAATATAAACAGCAAAAAGCCATAAAAAAATAATTATTACAGCTGGTAGTAAATGGAAAGCTTTTCTATGCATATCTACTTTTAACGCGGTTTTTCTATCATTGAGATTCATTACATCCATTAATGTAAATCGATCCAGAAATTTTTCTATAGTTCTATTATCTCTTAAATGTGGTTTCTTTTTTAGGACTATCTGACGTTGATAATATAAAATAAAAAAAACTAACAATGGAGCGTAGATGCAAATGATTTGAAAAGCTAATCCTTCAAACCATCTTACTTGAGGTGTATCTCTTATAAAAAACAAAGGATAAACTATACCCGCAGCAATCCATAATAAAAATATTAAAACTGAGTTAGTGAAATTATGATCTGAATATTTTTTTTTCAACTTTCGTGCATAATAAAGATGAGTAAATCCATTACTTATATAAAAAATCGTAACAGGTAATGTGAGGAAGTTATAGACCATGATATAACTAAACTAACCTATGATTTTAAAAATAGATTATGAAAAAAACAAAATTAATCAAGAAGTTAAAAATAAAAAAAAACAATTTTGTAAGTTTAACCTTATTTAATTTCGGACAATTCAACTCCTTTTGTCTCCCTAAGGAACAAAGCAACTAAAGGTATTGAAACTAGATTCCCCATTACAAAAATAACAAACGTAATACCTAAACCAACAACCAAAATAACAGCGCTACTTAGTAATAAGCCTATTGTACCTCCTAAAGCCCCTATAAAACTGCGAAATCCTACTCCTGTACCTCTTCTGTCAGTAGGAAGTGACTCAATTGTTATAAGCCTAATAATGCCAAGCGAACCCCAGAAAGCAATATGACTTAAAGCATAACCAATCATAACTAAAAGATAAGCATTTTGAGGATTATGGACTCCAAATACCCATATTATTACAGATAATGGTGCTAATGAAAACCAGAAATACAATAAGGGTTTTCTTCCAATTCGGTCAGCGAGAAAACCATTTGCACTATAAGCTATCAGAACAGTAAACACTGTTAAAAAGAAAATGCTCGTAACTTGATCTTGATTTAACGTACCAACATCCCTCATATATTTTTCAAATAAAGATAAATATATTGATGATCCTCCGCGAACAAATACAATTATTAATAAGAAAATGTACGATTTACGATTTTCTGTTTTGAAAATAGAGGCTATATCTTCTCTAAATGATCTAGTTTCATTCAGAACACCTTCCTTCATCATCTGATATTTCGAAGGCTCTTTCAACTTTAAGAGAATTATTAAACATAGTGGAAATCCTAATATCATTGGAAAAAAGGTCATACCTCTCCAAATTGGATTGGTCTCCTTGATAAAAATTAATCGGCATATTACCATGGATATCGCCCCTACTAAACCTACCATTAAAACTATATTTGAATAATAAGCACGCTTGTTTGGCTTAACTTCCTCATTTATGTAGATTAACCAGATATCACTACTAAAGAAAAAATTCAAAAAAAACACAAAAAACATATACATGACAAAATTTACTGACAGAAACATACCTAACGATGCTAATGCCATACCTACAACTGTTATAGCTAACATCTTCTTTCTTCCAAATTTATCGGATAAATATTGACTGAAAAAGAGCAACATCATACCACTCGAGACTACACCAATCGCAAAAGCATAAGTGGAATTCTGTTGATCTACTGTCATACTAGGTAAGAACTCACCTGCAATTGCCGAAACAATTGCACTAGGAAATAAGGTCACATATGAATCAAGTATTTGTACAAACATCAACACTAATAAGAGATTTTTAAAATACGATTTTGATTTATTATTTTCAGACATAAAAATCATCAATAGAAATTTCTTGAATTATTATTTCTCTTAAGAGTATTTATAATTTCAAATTCTTTATATGTAAAGGATTGTGAATGAAAAAAAGAAAAATAATCGAAAAAATATAAGATTTAAAAAATTTACAGCCCTAATAAAAGGATATCATCAAGAGCTTTATGAAGTTTCTTTAAATTATCTTCTCCAAGCGCTTTATCAACTTGAACTTTTAAATCCAAAGCAGTACTTAATGCTTTAAAAAATGTGTTTTGAAGAACATCATTAAATTGAGATTTTTCTTGTTTTTTCTGCTTAAATTCATCTACTCGTCTAAGCATAGCTTCTTCATAATCCTTATCCGTAACTGTCCTTAAATCAGCTAATTTACGGATTTTCATTCCATCCTTATCTTCAACGAATTCTTCAGGCATTTAAGATTCCTCCTCCTTAATAATTCCACCATTAGGAGCTATTTCTTGTTGAATTTCTTCTGCAGGTTGGCCAGTTGTGGTATCAAATTCATTCTTTACTTTTGCTGTTAGTTTCTTGGCAATTTGTTTCTCAATATGAGGCCTATGAAGTGTATTCATAGTGCAAAAAGAGCATTCTTTTACACTGCCATCAGGCATTGCAATACCGAAGTGTACAATACATCTTTTTGTTCTTTCAATATCCATATTATATGCATCTTGAAAGTGCATGCTAGAAAGTAAAAGAGCACCATAGCTAAATGAACTCACACTCTCCCAATCTCCTCGCATTAAAAGTCTTGAAAACATCTCCATAAGCTTTCCTGGCTTTTTCATATATTGTAATACACCTAAAAGGAACCTAGCACGTAACTGAGTCTTATCTAAAAAGTTCAACCCTTTATCGAGTGTTTTACCAAAATCCCCTAATAAATCCTCAAATAATCTAAGTGGCTTTTTTTCTTTATGTTTAATTTTCGCCCAAAAACGATTCGCAAAATCAATAACTTTTAAGGGATCGAAATATTCCATTATTGGCATCATTTCGCCGGAATCCGGATCTACGACCATATAACTGGCAAATCCACAATCTGGATGACAAGTAAATTCTATTGGCTCAACATCTGCTAAATAAGCAATAACTCTACCAAATTCCACTATTGTCGAAAGCGGATACCATGAATTTTCCATACCGATCTTTCCAGCAGTTTGTTCCTCTATAATCTTTAAAACGTCTGCATTAGTAATTCTTAAATCTTGACGTTCTTCAAATGCTATTCGTCCACATAGCGAAACAGGCTGAAAGGTTATCCCTCGTACTACATCCACATTATCAATTGCATATTGAATGATATTACCAACTTCAATATCAGTAACTCCCTTCGCAATCGTTGCAACTAAAACAATTGAATCAAGACCTGCTTTTCGACAATTATCCACAACCCTTTGTTTATATGCCATAAGATTCTTGATTCCACGAGTTTTTTCATAAGTAACGTTGTTAATTCCATCGAATTGGAAATATAATGTATCCAAACCAGCTTCTTTTACTTTTTTAGTCCATTCAAGGCCTCCATTTTTCTTTTGGAACCCATAACCGTTTGTTGCAACAATAACTTCTTTAAATCCATTATCTTTTGCCATCTTACAAATTTCGGGAAAATCTTTTCTAACTGTTGGTTCTCCTCCGGTGAACATTATAGCAATCGCTGGAATAGGTTTATTTCTGAAATGTTTCATAATTCTATCAATTTCTTCTAATGAGGGTTCGACTAAATAGCCAGATTTTTGTACATTTGCATAACAGAAATTACAATTAAAATTACAGCGATTTGTAAGATCAATTAAAGCTAATGAGCAAGTTGATAAGTGTTCTGGACATAAACCACAATTGTAGGGACACCCTCTCGGGTCTTCGATTGCACAATCTGGAGGATTTGCCTCTCCATTTTTTTCAAATTGCCAAATAACTTTTCCATCTTTGTCTTTTATAGCCCAATGTGTCCATTTATAATATTTAGCACTACTACTAAGTTTATCCTTGAATTGTCCATGTTCTTCACAGGTTTTTTTCATCCAGATTTCATCATTTTCTTCATAAACTTCAGCAGCAATTGGTTCTAAACATTCTGGACAGATACTCCTAGTTTTTCTATAATAAGGTTCACTTAAATACTCATCATCGTCTAAATGATACATTTTATATGTACTCCAAATTTTATTGTTTTATTAAAATAAGTATTTATACAAAGATCAATTTGAAGATTTTTAAACATTTTTCTACTTTTCCTACTTTTGATAATATTATTTGTAAATAAACTTGAAAACTAATTTTTCTTAGCCCCTACTAACATTTTTTGGAGAATATTATTTTGTTAGAAATGAATTTACATTTTATATACAAAATCCAAACTCTAAACTTAGATTTAAATAAGTATTTATCTTTTTTTTTAATATTTTAATTAAATTCTTTATATAAATCGCTTATGGAAGAATTTAATATCGATACTGAAAACAATGTTTATAATAGAAAAATTATATTAAGGAATTAAAAGAAAATTCAATGAAAAAAAATTGATTAATATGAATTCTGGTTTTATAAATGATTTAAACATGATTTTAGCCACAGATTTCTATCAATTGACGATGGGTGCGGCTTATTATCAATTTAATCTTGAGAACGACATTGATGACAATGAAGACATTGCCACATTTGAGCTATTTATCAGAAAATTCCCAAGAAATCGTAATTATTTAATTTTCGCAGGGCTAGAACAAGCAATTCAATATTTACTTAACGCTAGATTTACAGAGCGAACAATTGAGTTTCTAAGGAAAAAAGTAGTTTTCAAAAATATTGATCCGACTTTTTTTGATGAGTATTTACCCAATTTTAAATTTAAATTAAATGTGTGGGGGATGAAGGAGGGAAACTTTTTCTTTCCAAACGAGCCAATCTTAAGGGTACAAGGTCCGATTTTCCATGCACAAATCGCAGAAACATATTTGCTTAATGTAATTAATTTTCAGACTCTAGTCGCCTCCAAAGCATCAAGAATTAAAACTATAGCTCCAGACAAAGTTCTTCTCGAGTTTGGTACAAGAAGATCACATAGCCCTTTAGCAGGAGTATATGCTGCCAGAGCGAGTTACATAGCTGGATTTAACGGTACTAGCAATGTAGCAGCAGATCTTGAATTAGGGATTAACTCTACTGGAACTATGGCTCATAGTTTTGTTCAGAAATTCGAACATGAATCAGATAGTTTTGATTCATATTATAAGATCTATGATGAAAGCTCAATCCTTTTAATAGATACATATGATACAGAAAAAGGTGCTGAAATCTCTACCAAATTTGGAAATAATATAAGGGGTGTAAGAATAGATTCTGGTGATCTTATTGAACATGCAAAAAGGGTTCGAAAAATACTAGACGCTAATGGATGTGAAAAGGTGATAATTGTTGCAAGTTCAGATTTAAATGAGTATAAAATAAAAAAGATTATTGATGAGAATGCTCCTATTGATGCATTTGGTGTTGGAACAGAACTTGCAACCTCACGTGACGATCCTACAATCTCAGGTGTATATAAAATAATTGAATATAATGGAATACCGAAAATAAAAATAAGTGAAAAAAAAATAACTTATCCGGGAATAAAACAAGTATATAGAATTTTCGATGAAAAAGGTATTTTTAAAGAAGATATTCTATCACTTGAAAATGAACCTCCCCCTACCAATTCTGAACCTTTAATTATTCCAATCATGAAAGAGGGTGAATTAATCATAGAACTTCCCAAATTAGACGATATACGAAAATTTTATCTAGACAATATTAAGAAATTACCCGGAGACTATAAGAAACTAGAAGAAATAGATAAAGTTAATGTAAAAATTTCAGAAAAATTACAGAATCTTACAGATTCTTTAAAAAATAAATGTTCTTAATCTTCATTTTTAAAGTCAAGATTAGTCAATTGAACACTTATGTCCCATAATTGTTTAGCTATATCTTTATTATATGAAATTTTGACAGATTCTGCTTCTTTTTTTTTTTTAAAGTATTTTCCACTTATTCCATTAATCTCAGGGGAGGAAGCGAGGTAGATTGAGGTTTTTGCTCCCTTTTTAGGTGTTAACATGAATAAACCAACTAAATGGTAGAAATATTTAACAAATGGGCGAAAATTGCGGATCATTTTTGTTTTTACATATCCGGGGTGAAGACAATTCACTGAAACTCCAGTTCCTTCGATCTTTCTAGCAAATTCATAAGTAAAGAGTACCACGGCCAGCTTTGATTGTGAATAAGCTTTTAATTGATGATAATTATTATCCCCATTTAAATCATCGAAATCAAAAGTTTTTGCTTGAATACTTGATGCTACATTTATAATTCGAGATGGTGCACTTTTCTTTAATATATCGAACAATAAATTACATAGCATATAATGGGCTAAATAATTTACTGCAAATGTTGTCTCTATTCCATCTTCTGTTAAAGTATGCTTATGTAAATTTACTCCAGCATTATTTATTAAAACATGTAAGTTATTATATCTCTTCTTAAAATCGGATACAAGTTGATAAATTTGTTTTTGAGATGATAAATCTGCTAAAATTAAATCGATTGAATCGTTTCCAGTTTTTTCTTTTATTTCAGCTATCGCATTTTCCGCACGAGTCTGATCTCTGCAGACTAATACTATTGAAGCTCCTCGTTTTGCTAAACCAATAGCAGTTGCTTTACCAATACCGGAATTAGCTCCTGTAATCATACATATTTTGCCACTCAGTAATTTAGATTTATTATTTAGCATTCTAACAATGACCAATATCCCTTAGGTTACTCAATTTCCTACTCAGCAAAATTTGAATAAATAGGAAAATATTGTAAAACTAATAAAGACTCCTTCTAGATATAAATATATCAGATTAAAATATATATTTCAAAGCCTTGGTATATTTAGTAAAAATATCTATATTTAACCTGTCATTGTTCCACGAACAAGAACATCTGTTAAATTTCTAATAAGTTCTTCTTCTCCAAGTTTAAAATCACTCCGAATCCACCAAATAAAGACTCCAAGTACTGTAGATGTCCAAACTCTAGCTGTTACCTTAGGATTTTGGTCACGAGCTCCGTATTCTAATAATTTTATAATTATTCTTTCTACTTCATCTGTAAAATTATCAAGAATCTCATTTCTTTTGTCTCGATATTTTTGATCCATCCCTCCCATTTGCTCAAAGAAAATCAAAAAGGTCTCTTTTTTTGCTCTAAACATTTTTGCATATCCCCTGAAAAGGTTTCTAACTGCAGAGATTGGTGGAATTCTATTTTCTTTAAAATAAATGAATAATTCTCTAAATTTACTGATCATAAGTTCAGCTAAACCGCTAATTAATACTTCAATTACTTCCTCTTTTGAATTAAAGTAATTGTAGAAATTTCCTACTGAAGTTCCAGCTTTTTTTGTGATATCTTTTATACGAGTATTATTAAATCCTTTTTCTTCAAAAACAGAGAGAGCTGACATTATAAATAAGTTTTTCTTTTCCCTTTTTATAATGTCAGACTTTTTTTCTCGTAAAGACAATTACAATCATCTCACAAAATCCTCAATAATATATGAAATATCAAAATTCGTTACAATTATTATTACATGTTAAGAAATTAAGTTAAAATTTATTACTTTTTAATTTTAAAATTTCAAGCAGAGAGTAAAAATAGATGTGAATAGTGGGATAATATTGGGAATCTCTAAAAAAGTGTTTTTTTAATGTCTTTATCTTATTTTTCGTTAAATTATAAAGATAATAAAAAATAAATGAACGTTCATTCAGTGAATGAGGATTCGGTAAAATTTAAGAAATTTTACCCCTTGCAAGTGTAGGAAAAACTTTATATAGTTAACTAACTTCTTTATTAAAAAATAAAAAAAGTAATTATTTAATTAAAAAAACATTTGAATAAAAAATTATTTCTCGAGGTGAAAAAATAATTGAGTATTATAAACCCGGATTTTCTACTAAAATTTGGTGAGATAAAATTCGCAGAAGAAAATAGCATGCCTATAAACGATTTTGAACTTGCATTAAAGCGTTACTTTTCAATTCGGGAAAAGAAGATGCCACATGGAAAATATAAATTCGGTGAAATCGATAATTCTTTAGTAAAGGATTTTACTCGTTCTTTTATGAATTATTTTGAATAAATTTTTAAACAAAATTTTTTTAGATTGTTAAAATATATTTCTTGTTTTTATTTTCTTCATTTTTAATTATTAATTGTTATCTTTTGAACTTCATTATCATTTTAATTCCTAAAATTTATAATTTAATCTTTTTTTAAAAGATTAAAAGAGTTGGTGTATAAGTTTGGGATTACTAAATGAAATTGAAGAGGTTTTTATTGAAATAAATGGAATAAAGCTTCATACTGTCATTATTGGATCGGGAGAACCATTAATCCTACTTCATGGATTTCCAGAATTTTGGTATTGTTGGTCAAAAGTAATACCTCTCCTAAGAGATGATTTTAAGTTAATAATACCGGATATGAGAGGATATAATTTATCTGATAAACCGAAGGGTGTTGAAAACTATAAGATAGAACTTTTAATAGAAGATATCAAATGCTTAAGTGAAGAATTAAAATTAGGTAAATTTTATCTTGCTGGGCATGATTGGGGTGGTGCGGTAGCTTGGATATTTGCTGAAAAATACCCTGAACTTCTA
>JBHLRA010000073.1:10291-13124 GCA_048883045.1 Candidatus Thorarchaeota archaeon
AAAGTTCTTTGAGTTGGTAAAATATCTAAGATTATTAGGTTATTCTGAATATTATAGAACAAAATAAATAGATTTATAAGGTTCATTTATTGGTTACAATATAAGAAATAAAGAAAAAAGTTTTATTTCTAGCGAACATTTTATCAAATAGATAAACAAAGTTATTGAAAATGGAAGAAGACAATAAAGACTACACTTGGTCTACCAAACTTGATTGGTTAAACATTTTATCATTTTTGAATCTTGAGAGTATTAGCCAGGTCCCAGAATATAAAAAAGATAAAGCAATCAAAAGAATTACTAAGTTCTATGGACCAGAAGCTCTTATGGAATTTGAACCTAGCTATTTAGATAAACTAGTAACAAATGAATTGAAAGAATTGATGAAAAAAGAATTACTTCTAAATGCGAGAAGACAGGAAAAAATAGAAAAAGACTTGCGTGATAAAATAATCCCACTAAAAAGAGGTGGTATTATAAAAATAGATCCTAGAGATCTTAAAGATTTTAAAGGAGATCCAGAAGATGTGCTAAAATATTTTTACAAAAAATTTCTTGGAGAAGACGATGACGACAAGGATGACGAAAAAGATAATTATAAGGAAGATAATACTGGTTATTATATTTAAAAATTTGATTTGAACTTTATTCTGTTTTATAGATTTTATTTTTTAAAAACTTCAGATTAGTATACTTTATCTTTCGATAAGTTAGAAGGATTAATAAATACACTAAAGCTGACCATATTATCCAAGACAATCCCTGATTTATATCTATATTTAAAATATAATTGATAAAATTTTCTAAAACATAAAATCCGAAATCATTCAGATCACCAGGAAAATCCACTACTTTTGGATAAAAACTAATCGCAATGATTTCATGCTCATTTTTCTTTAAAGTTTCAAATATATTGGTAATAGTGAGATTTGTAGGGTCGTCTAGTTTCAATTTTATAAATGTATTTAAATCTTCATTTGAATGAATATCTGAACCTCCTATACAAGTTAAATTATTAGTGATGGTATAATTTCTTATTTGTTGATATTTCCAGCCATGACTACCCCCATTTACAATTTCAAAACCATCAACACCCCAATCTCTTAATTGATCCAAGGTATATGGAACACCAATACCGCCATTTGGATTTGGATCATAATTATAATGGTTAACCGTAATATAACCACCGTTAGCTTTCACATATTGTATTGTATCAGAAGCATTCATCGCCAAGGGTCCCCCTGGTGTATATGATTCTAGAGGTACAATTTCCTCTGCTAATCCAAAATAGTTCATATGGATTTCTCCGGGGTTTTCAGCATTTTGTGTCCATTCTTCCGCCATAAATACAATAAAATCTAAATTATGGTCCTCAACATATTTCTGAGCCATAATTGCCCCTCTTATATTATCATGGTCAGAAAAAGCTGCTCCGGATATGCCTTGTTGCATATACCAGTTAATCCTCTCTTCGACCGTAAGCCGTCCATCACTGAAGGTCGTATGGACATGAAAATCGAATAAGAACTCATCATCATCGAGGGGCATTGTTGGAATTATCTCATGAGGAGGGAATGGTGTTGATACAAGCACGATATTAGCACCTAGTAAAATGACACCTATTCCAACATAAAAAACTGTTTCTCGCTTTATTATTTGGACTTTTGTTCTTCTTTGTCCTTTATTTTTTTGAAATTTTCTTGATAATTCAAGTGATAGTTTTGGATGAAATAATTTAAGTAAAACAAAACTAATTTTTAAAAAAATAAGGATCATACTTAAATGTACAGCTAATTGGATTGGAATCATAAAATATCTGCTTACAAAGAAATAACCTTGAATTAGATAACCGATAAGAATATAGATAGCAACTATTAAAATAGAGAGACACAATACTTTAAAACAAAAGTATATAGTATCAACTATAGGGTAAGAAATATACATATATTTATTCGAACTAAATCTGCCTTTTTTCTTTAAATATAAATAAACTCCTCTTAGAATAGGATAAATAATCAAAAAAAGAAACATCCATGTAAATTCAAACTCCAAAATGTTAGCTATAACCATAAAAGGCTCCACGAAATATCTTAAAAGTGGCAATTTGCTTGTAAACTCAAATGACACATCTTCTTGACCAAGAGTATCAAAAAATATTACAGTTCTTTGTCCAGTAATAGATAAAATAACAAGGAAAACAATCCATATTATAAAAACAACGGATATTATCGTGAAAAATTTATTTTTTCTTATTAAAGATCGAATATTCATAATTATTATTTTCCATTAACTTCCTAATAAACATTAAATTAATGCAGAAGAAAATAGTTTTATTAAAAAGTTTTAAGTTAAAATATAATTGTCTAATGTTCTTAAGGGAATTTGGAATTTTCTGTAAATTTGAACATCTACAATAGGAAAAGTTTCACTAATTTTTCTTCTTAATTCCTTTTCATTGATCTTACATGATTTAGAAGGTTCTTTCCCTTTTAGAATCAAATATAATATAGGCATTTGAAAATTAGATGGTTTTATCTCATGATTCAGAAATTTTAATGAAGAATTTAACTTATTAATTATATATTCTTCAAATTTTTTTTTATTTCTTATCTCAACATTCAATTTAATTGTTTCCCATACAAATTTACGATTCATTAAATGGAGTACTTTAACTCTTTTTACAAATTTCCCCGAAATTTTCGAAATTTCTACTAAAAATATTCCTCGTTTAAATGAATTATCTACAGAACAAACCGCTTCTGATGATCCAGGATTGTATATCCAATTTTGAATTATATATTGTTTATGGAAATGACCTAAAGCTAAATAATCA
>JBHLRA010000074.1:0-11222 GCA_048883045.1 Candidatus Thorarchaeota archaeon
TTTATTGCTTCAGTACCATATCCTTTATTTTGATACTCTTTTTCCCCTAATGTAATGCCGATTTCAGCTGATCTATTCTTCCAATCTATTTTATGTAATCCACAGTTGCCAATTAGCATCTCTGAACCATCTTCATTAGGAGTCGTAATAGAGAAATGAATAGTATCTTCTCGGTCTTTTAATTTTTCCATCCATTCTTCTTCAGCCATCCTTGTCATTGGACGATATACCACCAAATATTGGGTAATTTCGGGATCATTAAACCATTTCAAGAAAGATTCTATATATTCCCTTTTGATTGGACCCAATATTACTCTCTCTCCCTTTAACATGAATGAAGAGAATCCAATCTTTGATAAAAAATTATCCTTTTTCGTTAGTTTTATCTAGAATAAAAAGAGGAAAAATAAAGATTTAAAATGAAATATCCCTTCTACGTGCAACCCACTTTACTACCTCAAATGAAACAATGCAGATTGAAGAGATCAAAAAGCATACCAGCCAATCTAAACCTGTTAATGGCATAAACATAAAATTAATTTTTAATTCTTCAGCTAAGAAAACTTGTACATCAGGAATATACAATAAAGCAATGAAAAGAAAGAATAAAAATCCAATTAGAATATACATAAATTTATTACTATCTTCAATAAAACTTTTAATTAATGATTTATTTGGCCTTCTAATCTGCAATACAAGAAAACTTTCACAAAAAAATAGAACACACATCATCATTGTTAAACTTTTTCCAATAGTCCTAATTACATTCAATTGTTGAGCGGCTTCGGCATACATAACTGCTGGAATATCATATACATGTGGTGGTATTAATGTATCGTCATAATATAGATATCCAGGAATAATATTTTCGGGAAAAACTGGATATGCACCTGTTATGCTTATGAAGTAAACTATTACCATACTTAGAGACAGAAAAGCGCCAAATATTAATAAAAGTCTAGAAGTATTTTTTGAGAGAATCTCTTCTGAATCTCGAGGTTTTTGCTTCATTACATCTTTAGAAGTAGTATCAAATGTAAGAATCAAACCTGGAAATATATGTAAAGTTATAGAAAGAAAAGCCCATTGATAATAGAAAGCTGGATCTAAGAAATAGGGTAAATCTAATATAATCGCTAATATAAACTGAACAATACCTTCAAACACATTAATACAAATATAAAAAAACACAACCGCACGGATCCTCGCGAATATCCCTCTCCCTTGTTCAATACCTGAAACGATTGAATTAAAAGAATCATCTGAAATTACCATATCTGAAGCTTCTTTCGCCACATCAGTTCCTGTGATACCCATAGCTACTCCCGCATCAGCCATATTTAATGCTAAGGCGTCATTTACACCATCCCCTGTCATTGCAACAACTTTCTTTTGTTCTTGATATTTTTCTACAATATCTTCTTTGTGTTCTGGTGATACACGAGCAAAAACCTTAATCCGGCTGAATTCATCATATGTTTTGATGTTTTTAACATCTTTCCCTTCTACAGCAATTTCACTAGGATTGCTTATTATAGAAATTTGTGATGCAATAGCTCTTGCAGTGGCAGGAGAATCCCCTGTAATCATTACCACATCAACTCCTGCTTCGTGACACTCCTCTACAGATTCTTTTACTCCTTCTCTTGGAGGATCCAAAATTGTCACAAATCCGATATATATTAAATTTGATTCACTTATTTTTCGTCCCTGATCTCCTTCTGGAGGTATCTCATTCATTTCTTTATAACATAAACTTAAAATTCTGTAGCCTTGATTTGCATATAAATCCACAATTTCCATAATTTTCTTCTTTATCTCATCAGTAAATGCAATTTCGCTATTATTATATATAACTTTTGAACAAAGCGGCATTAAAATTTCACTTGCTCCCTTTGTGAAGGAAAAATATACTTGATCTCTTTTATAGACTTTAGTCATTCGTTTTAAAGATGAATCAAAAGGATATTCTGTAATAGATTCATAATCTTCAAGAAGATAATCACCCATACCTTTTTGAAATAAAACCATTAATGCTCCTTCCGTAGGAGAGCCAATTACATTCCAATTGAAAAGAGTCTTTCCTCCAATTTCTATTTCATTTTTTACTAATGCAGAATTATTATTTAAAAAGCCGGAAGTTAAAAGTAATTTAAGATGTGGATATTCTTCAATATGCTTTACATAAATATGGTTCTTTGGGTCATCCATGAGCACTATGTCTCCATCAGGAGAATATCCACTGCCAGTTACTCTAAATATTGATCCATTGGTCCAAACATGTTGAATTGACATCTGATTTTTGGTAAGTGTACCCGTTTTATCTGAGCATACAACACTTACACGTCCTAAACTGTCTACTGAAGCAAGATTCCTTATAATAACGCCACGATGAGCCATTGCAAGAACCCCAGTTATTAAAATAATAGTTACTAATAATGGTATGTTGATAGGCATAAGATCAAGTGCGGAGTTTAAACTTTCAACAATTTCAGGTGACCCCCTAGCAGCCCAAATAATTAGTAATGTAATAAACCAAAATATGGAAACAATTATCCCTAACCATTTTCCAAAATTATTCATTTTTTGTCGAATTGGAATCTCACTTGTACCCGCTTCTTCTAAACCATGAGAAATCATACCAATTTCTGTATCTCCGCCCGTTTTTACAACTATTGATTTTCCTGTCCCTGTAGAGATAAAGGTTCCATAAAATACCATATTACTTCGTTCTCCTATAGAAATTTCTCTTTTTTGTAATGCATCTCCAATTTCAGTTTTTCTAACAGGTTCACTTTCTCCTGTTAAGGACGCTTCATTAACCACAAGATTAAATGACTTTATTATTCTCGCATCTGCAGGAATTTTATCTCCTTGATTTAATACCAAAAGATCACCTACTACAATTTGCTTGGTTGGTACTTCTATTTTTTGTCCATCTCTTATGATAGTTGATGTTGGAGCAGTTAATTCACGTAAAGCTTTAAGCTTTTTAGTTGCACGATATTGTTGCACAATCGCAACAAAGCAATTTAAAAGCACGATGAATAATGTCAAAGTAACAGTTATTAAATCTCCCTCTCCACCGAATGCCCATGCTAGAATTAGTATCACAGCCCCGATTAGGTATATGACTATTAACCAATTAAATAATGGAGCCAAGTATATTTTAATAAAACCTTTTGAGACCTTAGGAATTTCATTTAATCCATATTTATCTAATCTCTTCGCAGCTTCACTTGCAGACAAACCCTTCTCAGGATCAGTTTGAAATTCTTTATAGATTTCATTTAATTCAATATTATAAAAATTTTTTTCTGTAGATTCCATAACAAGTCTTCCATGAATTTTTCATATAGATTAAGAATTATTAAAGTTGAAAATTCAATGTAATAAATAACCTATAATAATCATAATTTAAAAAATTAAATATTTATTTTTAAGAAGGATATTAGAAATGTATATTCCTCTCTCGAGCTAAGTACTTAACTACTTCAAGACCGAATATCCCAGGTAAAGCAAGTAAAATGCATATTATCCAATCTGTTCCGCTAAGAAACATGAAATTTAACTGTAAATCTAGCCCGAAGACATCATTTACATAATAATTAACAAGATATGAAAATGAAATATAGAGAATATGCAGTATCAAAGTAAACAAACATATAACCAGTAAAGAAAAGCTAAATTCTTCTTTTAAACTTTTGAAGAGAGATTTATTTGGTCTTCTAATTGTCCAAATGAAATTGGTTTCTAGGATGAAAATTGTAGTAATAAACATTGTTCTTGCTTTTTGAGCTACAAGTTCAGAAGGACTAGCTGAATTAATATAACTAATTGTGGGATTCAGATTCCATTCATTCAAAGGAATAACTTGCCATAAAGTTAACTGCAAAGCTAAGACTAATCCCAATCCCATGAAAAAGGCTTGTATTAATAACAATATCCATATATTTTTATTTAATATCTGTTCTTCGTTTCTAGGGGGCTCAAGCATAATGTCCTTAGGGTGTGTATCGATCACTAATGCTAATGAAGGAAGAGAATGCACTATACCGAAAATATAAATATGTTGCCATTCTGAACTGAAAAGATCAAAAGCAGGTATGAATTCATATGTAAAAAAAATAATAGCTTCCATAATATTTAAACATATAAAGAAATAGATGATAGTTCTAATCTTTGAAAAAAGTCCGCGCCCGATTCTAACACCTTTTTCAATAGAAGTAAAATTATCATCTGAAATAACCATATCAGCTGTTTCTTTTGCTACATCTGTTCCAGTGATACCCATAGCTATACCTGCATTAGCAAGCTTTAAAGCTAGTGAATCATTTATTCCATCACCTGTCATAGCAACTACTTGTTTCTTATCTTGATAATACTTAACAATGATTTCCTTGTCTGCTGGCTCTACACGAGCAAATACTGAGACATTTTCAAGATCTAAATTAACCGAATTTTTCAATTGCGAACCCTCGACAACGTTATCTCCCTCCTTAAAAATACCCATTTGTGAAGCAATAGTTTTTGCAGTAGCTGGATGATCACCAGTAATCATAATGACCTTAATTTTTCCATTTTGGCATTGTTTTACAGATTCTTTGACACCATTTCTTGGAGGATCCATAATAGATACAAATCCTAATAAAATCAGATCATTTTCTACATCTTCTCTTTTGGGTGTATTTATATCAGAAAGTGTATTGTAAGCTAAAGCAAGAGTTCTAAAACCTTCATTTGCGCGATCTTCTATTAAATCCAATAACTTTTTTTTTAAATTAGGATCTAATAGTTTTATGTTTCCATTAATTTCAATTCTCGACGATATATCAATAAGCTTTTCTGGTGCTCCCTTCGAAAATACAAAAACTTCATCTTTAATCTCATTAGACTTGCAAATGGTACTCATGCGCTTTAATTCCGATGTAAATGAAAATTCATTTATAAATTCATATTTCTTTTTAATATCATATGGGACATATCCTCCTTTCTCAACAAGTACTAATAAAGAGGCTTCAGTTGGCGAACCTAATGCTCGTCTTACAGCCATTTCCTTCTTCTCTTTCAATTTTATTTTAACATCTTCATAAATAAGTTGAGCATTATTATTTAGCACCATTGAATCTATAAGTTTTACAAAAGTAATATCGTCTCTCAAACTGATAGGATTATTATTTTGATAGATTTCTCCCTCATAATCATACCCGGAACCTGTAACATCGTATTCTTCTTCATTGATCCAAAATTTTTCAACCGTCATTTCATTTTTGGTAATTGTCCCTGTTTTATCTGAACAAATTACAGAAACTCGACCAAGTGATTCTATTGAAGAGAGATTCTTGATAATTACCCCTGTTTGAGCCATTTTAAGAACTCCAGTTATCAATACTAAGGTTGATAAAATAGGGAGATTAATTGGCAAAATATTAGTAGCCCTTAAAATAGAACTGACAAGAGCACTACTTATTTCTGATTGAATAAAATTTCCTTCAATTAACAGCAAAGAAAACTTGTAAATAATCAAGATTATCAAATTAATTAAAACAATTGTCCCTAAAATATACCCTAATCTGTTTAATTTCCTTGTAAGTGGGATATCTTCAATACTTCCCATTTCATTTAGTGTTTTAGATATTTTTCCGATCTCTGTATTAATGCCTGTGCCTGTGATTAATGCTTTTGCCCTCCCTGTATATATATATGTTCCCATAAATAGCATATTAGATTGTTTTTGTATAGGAACATCTTTTTCTTGAATTTCAGTAGTAATTTTTTCTACGGGTTCACTTTCTCCTGTTAATGGTGCCTCGTCAACAGTAAGATTGACATGAGTTATAATTCTCCCATCGGCGGGAATTTTATCTCCTTGTTCTAATACCATAATATCTCCCGGAATTAAATCTCTGTTAAATACTTCAATTTGATTTCCATCTCTAATTATTGTTGCTTTTAGCGCAGAAATCTGACGTAATGATTCTAAAGCTTTCTGAGCACGAAATTGTTGAATAACAACTGTTGCAGAATTCAAAAAGACTACTGTGAATGTAATAATAGTGTCTTCAGCTGAACCTAAAATTACTATAATAACCCCTGTTATAATGAGAATAAGAATTAAGAAGTTGAAAATCGGAGCTAAATATATTTTCCAAATTGACTTTTTTATCTTTGGTAATTCATTATAACCATATTTTAAATAACTTTCATTTAATTCTGATGATTTTAAACCTTGGTTTATATCAGTATTAAAAATTGTAATTAAATCTTCAATAGATTGATTATAAAAGGTGTTAATACTTCGTTTCTCTGATAATGACATAATTATTTTAACAAAAAGTCTAATATTGATATTATTTTATATCGTTTTAAAGGTATAAATGTATTTGATTTAGCAAATACTTATGTATATTATAATTTAAGTTCTTGCGGATTTCCCAATAATTCTTTTAAAAAGTGGTATTTCTTTCTAATAGTGGTACTTGAAAATTTACTGGATTTTTCTATTAGACTTTGAGTGAATATTTTTCGATTATCTAGCATCTGTGCGGTATAATATATCAATCCCGCTGTAAAAGCTTTATAATTAAGATTCTGGATTTCATTATAGGAAATATTGTTCAATATTTTATCAGCTATTAAAAGCATCTCAATTTTAATTTTTTCATAATCAACTTTTTCAGGAAAGAACTCTTGAACTTCTTCATATGGAATATTGTTTATATCTTTTTGAAAAACAATCTTTATTCTGCTTTTTATCTCATTTTCGATGTCTACGGCACTTTTTTTCTCTTTTAACATATTTTCCGTTCTTTTCACTTTCAGCATTGCATTATTCAACATCTTCTTATTTATCTTGTGTCCTAATGCTCTAGAGCTTTTAATAAATTCCTCAATTCTTACATTTGTAGTATCTTTTATTTTCAACCATACAATTGCAAGAAAAATGATAACCATATTTTGGTAATTATGTCGGTGATATTTATTGTATTTTAGATATCTATCTTTTATTTCTTTAAATACTACGTTATCTATATTCAATCCAATACCATGGCTCTTTAATAATTCTATAGTCTTTTTTTGCTCAGTAAATTCAGATTCATAGTCTCGAAACCATTTTTCTAGAGTCTTAATTCGATCGTATTTTTCTTTTATTGCAGGATCTTGAAGTGCTTTGGAATCACTTACTCGAATTCTTCTCTCATAGTCTCTTTGCGAATCTGTAAAGAAATCACTTGTTGTACTTGTATTTTCAAAAGCAAGATTATCTTCCATAATTAGGCCGCAATCTTGACAAACAATAAATCCACTTTCTTGTTTAATATTCTTATGGGAGCATTCAGAGATTTCTGAAGCTGAACTCTTCTTCTTCTTCAATAAAAAATCAATTTGAATTATTTAATTATGATTAATTAGAATATGTGTAAAAAACAATAATATTAAAAATTTTTATTAATTTCAAAAACAATAATAAGATTAATTGCATAAAAAATTTTCTTGCTTTTTAAAAGATTTAAGTGTATTAAATATGAAATACGAAAAAGTGCTGAAATTCCTTAAAATCATGGGTTCTATATTTATTCTTATTTCTTTGGTCGAAATAGTTTTTATTATTTTGATGAATTTTGTATTTTTTACTATTGATGGGAGCTCTTACTTATTAAATGAAATTATTTATTCTTCTACGATGTTTCAGTTTGCAGGAACGTTATTATGGATATTTCTGATAAGTGCTATGGTTTGTTATGCAATTATAGGATTATTTATGTTTAAAACAGGATCGAAAACTGATATCGAAAGCATTCCATTAGCAAAATTTCTTGTTGTTATTGGTATGGTAGTTTTATTAGCAGGATTTGTCAAAATGAACTATTTAGTAAATTTAGGAAAGACAAGAATTACTTCAACCGTAACTACTGTTACTTTTCAAACTGCGCTCTATGATATGAATATTACTCCAATTATGCCTGGCATATTTTGGGTATTCTTCATTTCAGCAAATATTGCTATCCTAATCTCTGGTTTAGTTATAACTGCTGTTGGAATAAAATATACGCTTCTGCAAGAGCAAGAAGCTAATAAGTAATAGATTGCTTAAAAAAATAAAAAATAAATTAAGTAAGTTTACTTTTAATCTGTTTGGCGCGACTTCGCAAAGTCACTTCAGTTATCTTTGCAATCTCAGCCACCCGTGATTGAGTCTTGCGAATGCATCCATTTTTAGCAGCTATGTAAATGCAAGCCGCTGCTAATCCCTTCGGATCTTTTCCTGTTCGCTTGAGACCATTTTTAGAAGCATCTTTAAGCATATTAATGGCATTTTTCTGAATTTGTATTGGAAGTTCTAACTCATTACCAAATCGAAAAACTAAACTTTCAGCAGTAATAGGTTGATATCTTAAATTTAGCTCTGGTAAAACTTCACGAATAATCATAGCTAAACTTCTATGAACTGTTCGCCGCGGTGTTAATGAAGCCTCACATATCTCGTCTAATAATCGTGGGAAATCATGAACTCGAATTGCTGCATATAATGATCCAGATATAAACCCATTTATTGATCTTCCCATAGTTAGTTTCTTTTTTGCTACGATACTATAGATTTTCCACGCCGTTTCAGATATATACTCAGGAATGTTAAGCTTTGAAGTTAACATTTTTAGCTTAGGTTTTGCTTCCCAAAAATTGCGCTCAATACTTGAAATTAAAGAATTTTGAATTTTTGATAATCTTGAAAAAAGAGCTTGCTCCTTTGCTCCAATACTTTTTCCTTTACTGTCAGTTTTAGTATTGGGAAGCATAGTACGAGGTCCGAAATCTCTCCAGCGAGGTTCTGTTCTACGACGATTCTGTATCTCTTCTATTGTATACGCACGCCTTTCATTACCAACAAATGTCCTTTCAAATATTACACCACAATTTAGACAAACTTTATTCCCATCCCGAGATTCAATAAATGGATTATTACAACAATCTGACTGGGGTAATTGATTTTCATCGAATTTATTATTAAAAATTCGGTCACGGTACTGTTCATTCATGATTATTCACAATGAAATAAATGGTTAAAAAAGCGCTAATTACATTATATCACAGCTATTAAATTATTTATAATAGGTGATATGCTAATAGATCAAAGTTGTATATTTAAATATTTTGAAAAAAATGCTGAATTTTTTTTTGATATTTTAAATATAAGTGGGTGTTTTTTCCCAATTTTTGGGATTCTAAGTGAACAAATCTGTATGTGTGTTCAATTTATTCTTAAAATATTGTGATAAGATTAAGAGAGGAAATTAATTTTTTTTATATGTAGTTAACTTTTTCAGTTTATGAGTTTTTCTTCTTTTTTTGCTTTTTATCTGCCATTTCTATTGTATAATTCTCCTTTTTCAGCTTAATTAAAAAAAAAAAAATGGAATATTTATTTCTAATTTATAATTGACGGTTTTAACTTAGTATTAGTTTCTATAACTTTATTATATTGTCTTCTTATGTATTTTATGACTTTTAACAAAAGAATTATTCCTATAATAGCTATTACAAATAAAATCAATGTACTGTAAGGTGTAAAGGAGCAATGTGCGTAATATCCTAAATAACATGGTTTACTCGCCTCATCTGGAATTAGAGTTATAATACCTGGAATGATTCCACCTAATATTAACGAAAGTATGAAAATGATATAAAATATTAAGAGGAAAGATTTTACTATCAGTTTTGAAATTCTTTTTATGGAACTTTTATTAATTTCCAATAATTTTCACCTCAAATTATTTTAGTTTAATTAATTAGACTTCTTTTTCCTTATATATTTCCATGTATACTGAAAAATGAACAGAATATCTAAATTTATGAAACGAAAGAAATAGTTTTTCACTTATAAGATGAAAAAATTACAAAGTTGATAGAATATTTTTCAACCAAGAAGTTGAAAATTTTGCTAGACTTGACATTGAAAAGTATCAATTAATTTGCTTATAGTTAAACTTAGAATTATATCTCTTTGCTTTCTATACTTAACTTAAAATATATGAGGTGATACTTATTAGTTTTAATTGTCCATGCCCTAAAACAGGATGTTCGAATCATGGTAATTGTGAGGAATGCAAAAAATATCATTCAGCTTCAAATAGTTTGCCTTTTTGTCAACGTGAACATGGTCTTTTCACAAAAATCTTTTATCGAAAAAATTATGAAATGCTTCAAACATTAAAAAAGGAGGGAAAAGTATGAAAAAAGCAATAATTCTCTATGATTCTGTTTTTGGCAATACAAAAAAAGTAGCCATGTCTTTAAGCCGAGGATTAGAAGCTGGTGGATTTTCTGTAGATACTTATTTTATTGAAGATTTTGACATAGTTAAATTAAAAAACTATGAAATCATTGGGATTGGAGGTCCAACACATTATCATGGTGCTTCAAAAAAGATGAAATTATTTTTGAAAAAGATTAAAAGACTTAAAATGGGAGGAAAATATGGATTCGCGTTTGAAACAAAAGCAGAATTTCGATTAGCAGGATCTGCTGCTAAGAGGATTACAAGATACTTAAATAAGATTAAGATAGAAATAATCCATCCCACTATTACTGGAATAGTTCTTGATCAAGAAGGTCCTTTAAAAGATGAAACTCTCGCATATATGGAGCAGGTTGGACTAAATATTACAGATATGATAAATAATAATAATTCGCAACAAAATTTTAATAGGAGGGTTGAACAATGAACAAAATAAGTATTAAAAAATTTATGAATCAATCAAAATGGGTACTATTAGGTGGAGGACCACTTTTTTTTCTTGTACGAGCACTATATTTTGTTATCACTGGTGGAGATACATTTAGTAAAATAAATCCAATTTTTTCTTGGTTTCTTTTATATTCAGAGATTTTGTTATCGGCAATTGCAGCAAGTATAGGGATTATAGGTTTAGTCTCATGGAAAAAAGAGTTAAATCAGTTAAAATTACTAAGTAAGAGGAATTTGAAGATAACACTTATATTTGCGGGTATTAGTACCTATATCGTGCATTTCATAAGAGTGGCAATTTGGTTAAGCTTATAAGTTACTTATATAATAACTTTTCTTTCCAAGTATCAAAATAATATACTTTATACATAATATCAAAAATAATTGAATCAATATTTTCCTTTTTTATATTCTCCACTAATTCCGTCAGTTCTTTCGTATTATTAGCCCAAACCCAACATAAAATAATATTGGG
>JBHLRA010000074.1:11322-13038 GCA_048883045.1 Candidatus Thorarchaeota archaeon
GGTTAAATTTCTTTAGTTGATTTAGCGATTCAATTATTATTCGCCAGATTATAAGACAAAAATTTAATAGTTCTTTTAAAATTTAAGAAGTTGGATAAAAAAAAAGATTTAAATTTAAAAGGCATTAAACATAATCTATCACATTTTTCTATTCAGGAGGTTTCATTCCAAGCAGCCCCATTGCCTCAACAGCTGTACGCCAAACTTCTATTTCATATTTAAATCCTTCGATTTTATGGTACATAATTTGAACATCTTGGTAATGGTTTATGCTTTCTTCAAGTTTCCCTTCTTTTACATCAAATATTTCGATTGACATTATACCATTTTCATTTGATCTTATAGCAGTTGCTAAAGATTTTCCTAAAGATCTATCAGGAGGATATTTTTTCAATTCTTCTAAATATACTAAAGCAACTTCTTCTGATTTATGAGGAGGAAACCAAGTTTTTATTAACACATATGGCATATTTTTTAACTCTCTATATATTATTTTAATTTAATTGGATTTTAAAGTAAAGAAATAATTTGTTCCTTCTTATTTAAATATTACAATTTTGTAGATCTTTAGTAGGTATAGCAATTTAAGCATTAATCTCCAAACTATTAAACAATAATTAATTTGCTATTAAAAATTTAGAAATTAAACCAGATCTTTAAGAGTATCTTGTGGTTTGGTTAATTGTCATTTTTATTTGGTTTACTTTTCCGTAATCTTAGTTTTTTAAAATCCCACGTAAACAATATATTGTAAACTAATGCGAAGAGTGCTATAAATAAACCAAATGATAAAAATCCCCAAATTTCACCAGATGGTAATAGGTCCCATACTGGATATGATATGCTAAAAATAATTATCAGAATTACATATACAAGATGTCCTTCATAATGAAAGAATTCCTCTCTTTCAACTTTATGCTCTTTTTTATTATCCACCAAGAATTAACACCCACTAATTCATTAGTATTTTGGATATATAAATCTTATCCAGGATTTATTCGTCCCATTGAATATCGACAAATTTCCAAGATCCCTATTAAATTCCTTTTCCATAGTTAAAATTTTCAGGACTATTAAATGCACTGATTCCACAACTAATATATCTATCATGGTAAATAAGAATCATTGCTCTTCGGTTATTTCACTTTTGTCTTAATTAATATAATTTAAGATAAAAGAAAAAATAAAAAACTTTCAGTTATTATTGAATTTAACCATGAAAATCGTAAGAATAAATTTAAAGGAAGAAAATATACAATTTGAAGAAATAACTGAAAATTCAAAATATTTCCTACGTGGAGCAAGAGGTCTAAGTTCTCAGATTATTCACGATGAAGTTCCTCCCTTATGTGACCCTTTAGGAAGAGAAAATAAAATAATTCTTGCTAATGGTGTTCTAGCTGGTAGTCCTTTTCCATGTTCTGCTCGTACATCAATAGGAGCGAAAAGTCCATTGACAAATGGGATAAAGGAAGCCAATGTTGGGGGAAGACCCGCAATGATGTTAGCCAGGCATGGTATTAGAGCAATTGTATTAGAAGATAAACCATCCACTTTAAAATATATCATAATTGATGAAAAAGGTTTCAAAATTTTGCCTGCAGATGAATATGAAGGTTTAGGTAATTATGAACTCCATTCGAGACTAAAACTAAAATATGGAGAAAAAATTGGTATTTACTCTATTGGTCCTGCGGGTGAATACTTAATGAAATC
>JBHLRA010000075.1:0-12997 GCA_048883045.1 Candidatus Thorarchaeota archaeon
TCTGGGAGATTTTCCTCTCCAATAAGTTGTACAATATATTTTAATTCATTATCTTTTGAGAGAATCTCATTTACTTGTTGACGACAGTCATGCCAATCTATATCAATTTCTGTCCAATCAATATCTCTTTCATACCACCATTGTGAAATATAATCTGGATAGTTAGAATAAGAATTTAACCAATTAATTGCAGGGTAGTGTTTTGAATATGCTAAAGCAGCATCTAAGGCCCAAATACCCTGTACAAAATTTTTGGTTGTGGCAGTAACTGGCTCGCTAAAATCTCCAGCGGGAGGTGATATAGAACCTATAATGGTTAAAGATCCCATTTTTTCTTCATTGGTTTCTTTTTTTCCAATCAATCTAACAGTTCCAGCACGTTCATAAAAACTTGAAAGTTTGGAAGGTAAATAGGCAGGATAACCTTCTTCTGCAGGCATCTCTTCTAATAATCCAGAGATTTCTCGTAAAGACTCTGCCCATCTCGATGTACTATCGGCTAATAGTGCAACATCATATCCCATATCTCGATAGTATTCTGCAATCGTTACACCAGAGAAGATACTAGCTTCGCGCGCAGAAACTGGCATATTTGAAGTGTTTGCAATCAAGATTATTCGATCCAATAGTGATTGTCCTGTTTTAGGATCAATTAATTCAGAAAATTGTTTTAAAACGTCCGCTATCTCATTTCCACGTTCTCCACACCCAACAAACACAATTACATCCGCATCACACCACTTTGCCAATGATTGTTGAATAACTGTCTTGCCTGTGCCGAAGCCTCCAGGAACTCCAATAGTTCCGCCTTTTGTAATGGGAAATAACAAATCTATGACTCTTATCCCTGTTATTAAAGGTTCATGGGGTAATTTTCTCTCTTTAAAAGGACGTGAAATAGTTATTGGCCATTTTTGTAGCATAGAAAAACTTTTTTCGGTATTATCAATTTGTAATTTATAGATTTCATCAGTAATCGTGAAGTCTCCTTCTTCTGCTAGGAAAGTTAATTTTCCTGATATGTTAGGTGGTACCATTATTTTGTGTTGAATAATTGGAGTCTCTTGGATCGTACCAATAATATCACCACCACTCACATGTTCATCAATATTATTATTAGGTAAAAAATGCCATTTCTTTGAGCGTGATAGGGAAGGAATTTCTAACCCTCTATGTAATCCTCCCCCTGTAAAAAGATCAAAAGCTTGCTGTAAAGGTCTTTGAATTCCATCAAAAAAATTCCTCAATAATCCTGGTGCTAATTCCATAGAAAGAGGTTCTTTTAAATTAATGACCTCATCATTGATTCGTAAATTATCGGTGTTCTCAAAACATTGGCAAACTACATGATCAGTATAAATCTGAATAACTTCTCCTAGAATTTTGTGTTTACTGATCTTAACCAAATCGTGAATGCGAATTTGGGTTTCTAACCCTTTAACTTTAATTAATGACCCTATTACAGCCGAGATATACCCTATCTCAGATTTTGTTTCAGAATTGGATTTGTTCATAATACTTCAAATAATCTGTTACTTTTCCCCTCTGGTTGTTGATAAATTTTTCAAATTCTTTTTCTGTTTCCTTAATTTCTGAATCATCTATAATTTTTGCAATTTCTATTTGGATAAATGGTGATACTTTATCTATCAAGTTATTAAGAGTATAATCATATGAAATAGTCCCCCCTATAAGTGATATCTTGAAACCACCTATAAAATCACCTTGATCTTTGTCAATTTCAACAGGTTTTTTAAATAATTTTCCAATTTTATCATAATTTTTAATAAAATAATTATAATCTTTTGAATTAAATCGAATTTCTATATCATTAGTCTCATCTATGTTATTTTTAATCCCTTCAATAGATTTTAATAAATAATTGATATATCCCGAATAATTCTTGTTGATTTTGTTTTCAATTAAACTAAATAAACTTTTTTTTAACTCTTGAATTAGATTATTCTTTAATCCAAGGACTTTTTCTTTCCCTTTTAATAGGGTTGATGATAAGGATTGATTTAAAAATTGCCCAAAAGTCTCTATAAGGTGAGCTTTTAATCTTTGAGATCGTTCATTACTTCTTTCCAAAAACCTTTTCTTTATTTCAGCTTTTTGGAATAATGTTTTTTGACTTAACTGTTTTATCTCTTTTTGAGCTTTCTCGATAAAATAATAGCCTAATTGACTAAATTGCTTCTTTAATTCTTTTTCTTCTGAAATTTTAACTCAACTCATTATTTAAAAACAATATCACCTAATGCATCATGAATCTTATTAAAAATAATGTCTCCTTTCTCAATATTAGGTTGGAAGATATTTGGTAGAAGAAATATAAAGGGCTTTTTATTTGCTTTTTTATAATCCAATAAAAAGTCAATTATTTCATCTGATAATGGTATGGATATAAGCAATATTCCAATTGATTCTATTTTTATTAATTCAGAGAATTCTTTTAAAAAGTCTTCCTCATTTCCAACAACCGTACCCTCTATTCCTAAAAGTCCCAATAATATTACTATTTCATCTTCTCCTAGGATATGAATTCTTAGTTCTTCCATTAAAAATCAATTCCTACTTTTTCTATAATTAGATTTTGTAAATTGCTTATATTTTTTTTAAAATTACTTTCAATTTTTATAATTGCATTATTTAAATTTTTTTCAAAAACATTAGTTTCTTTGTCTATATCAACAGTTAGATTTCCTATAGCCGTCTTTACAAGTACATTTATTTTAGTTATATACTCTTCAAATTTTTCGTTTTGTTTTTCTCGAAATTCTTCAATCTCTTTCAAGTTAACGCTTTTCGCATCATTTATTAAATTATTATAAATTCCTTCAACATCCTTAAGCCATTCAAAAATATCCATTAATCATCCCTTTTCTCACTCTATGTCTCATTTTGAATAATAATGTTATTACAAGATTTTATATTTTTCATTGATTAAATTTACTAATTTTGGTAAAATGTATAAACGTATTTCTTTATCTTTTTTAATTAAAACTTCCATAATCTTAAAAATTGTTAGATATTCAATTTCTCCCGCTCTCATCTTGAATTTTTTAAAGAAATAATCTAAATACAAAGTTTCAACTGACCATATTATGTGATTTCTATCAATTTCAAATTTTGAAAAAAGCGATCTAAATTCTCCAATTCTACCTAATAGTTGATATAGCATTGAAATAAAATCTTCAATTGTAGATTGTTCCATCAAAAATAATAGAATACGACTGTCAAAAAATAAAAATGTATCAACTAAGAATTGTTGTAACAAATTTCTATCAATATTATTTTTAATTCCCCTATAAATTATATTTAAATTATATATCTCAGAGACATATCTTATATAAAACGAAATTAATTCTTTTTCTTTTGGATTTAAGAATTTTATTTCATCAGCTAAAGTATTATAGAATAATTGATCTAAAAAAGCTTCTAGTACAAATATTTCATTAGTTTTCTTAAAGTAAAGAATTCCTTCTCTGATTACTTTGTGATATTTAGTACGTCTCAAAAATAATTGAATTTGATCTAATGAGGATATTTCAATTAGACTTTTCATGAAATCTGTATTATTTAAGTATTTCTCAACTAACATATTTACCATTTTCGATTTTTCTTGAGTACTCATTCCTAATATTGTACCAAGGATGACATGTTTAATATTCATTATTTCAAACTTTGTTAGAAAATTCTTAAGAAAATTCCTCATATTCTCTGGAGAATATGATAGAATTTTGCCAATTAATTTAATATAAGTATGGAAAAGTGCTCTTTCAATATCTTCTATTGTGTATGCATTAAAACTAAGACCTGGATAATAAACACTGATATATTCTATAAATTCATTGATGTCAGTGATTTCGTCTAACTTCTGAAATGATGATTTATCCATTAATAATTGCTTTAAATAGCCAATCTTAATTAAAGTATAAGCGTAGCTGGGGACGGTAACACTCGTAAGAAATTCACTCAGTAAGTATTTTTTATATATTATTTAAAAAAATTATGTTTAAACTATTGGTGTTGGGATCTTTGTCCAAAGTAAAATTCCAACAATGAAACCATAAATAGCTAATGCTTCACATAAAGCTACAATTAAAAAGGCTTTAAAAAATGCTTCCTCTCTCTCTGAAAGAGCTGAAATTGCTGCAGTGCCAACTGTTTTCATAGCCATTGCACTTCCAATTACAGAAAGACCAACTGCCAAAGACGCACCAATAGCCAATGCTGCCGAAGTTGCTGTATTATAGTATTCAAATGGATCAGTAACTTGTGCTACTACAAATGAAACAATTCCATTTGATGTAAAAATTACTAAGAATATCAATATAACCTGAAACACACCAAGACAAAGATAAAACTTTTGTTTTCCGTTCATATTTTCTACATCTTGATTTTTAATTTAAAAAAATATCTTGTTTAAATGAGAATAGTAAAGTGTTGCGTATAAATTTTCTTCTTAATAATTATAAAGGGGATTTCCAGTACACTACAATAAAAATTAAAATTAGAAAAAAGATTCCTATTCGAATCATAAATATAGTAAGACTCTTATTCGATCAGCAATATCATGAATCCTATCAGCTAATTGTTCTAATAATACAATGCTGTCTCTCAATCGTAAGAGTACTCTAATATCCAACTCTTCATCTGAGTATAAATATTCAAGAAATTGTCTATAAATAGTATCGATTTCGTTTTCGATTTCATGGATTTTTGTGGTATTATTAAAAACAACATCAGGCTTGTCTCTTAAGCTTTTTACAGTCGATTTTAATACATCAGCCATCTCAATGGTTTTATTTATTAATTTCTCATATCTTGTGATTATCTCTTTGTTATTTTTAACATCCATTTTAATTTTAGGCAGCATATCGACAAATTCTAAAGGGTAATTAATAACATTATCCATTTGAAGTATTAATGCAACGAATTCGCCTAATCCTGCACCAGATTCAGAAAAATTCTGAATTAATTGAATTTTTATTCCATCTGCATCTTCCTCAGATAATTGCATCTTACTTTTTTTCTTCTCAAGTGAGGATTTATGCTTTTCGTAATTTTCAGCCCATCTATTGTAAAAAACCCCCATATCGCTTAGAACAGAATAAATAATTCTTGAGTGTTCAATTAGCATTGAGATGATTTCTTCCTTTATTTTATTCAATTGAAAAATCAACTTAAATATTTAATTTATTCTTATAATTATAAAAATATTAGATCAATAAATAATATAGTATTTAGAGAAATTTTAAATTTAATTTATAAATAAATTCTAAAAGTAATGAAATATCTAATTAATAAAACATATTTTTTAATTCATAGAATTCTAGCTCATTCAATTTGATGAAAGAGGAGAAAGAAACTTAATGAATATGAGGGATAAAATAAAACAATGGAAGCAGTATTCAAAAATATCCGATTTAGGAATCATTGCTAGAAGAAAATTCTTTAATAATGCTTTTGATGGGGCATTAACATGCGCAGGAATTATAAGTGGGATTTTTATAATATTTATGTCAGAACCGTCAACATTTGAAAGTCAAGATGTACTTATAACTGGATTTGCAACAGCACTAGCCATAGGAATTAGTGGTTTATGGGGGGCATTTCTTTCCGAAGAAGCTGAAAGAAAGAAAAAAGTTATAGATATGAAAAAGGATATGGCAGAAACGGATGAAGAACTTGAAAATCCAGAATTATTACATATAAAGCAGAAATATAAGAAGGGAAATAAAAAAAAGCCAAACTCATTACTAGAAAAAGCAGAAAAGTTCGCTACAATCGTAGCATCTTTAGTAGATGGTGGAGCTCCAGTTTTAGGAAGTTCTCTTCCTCTTATTCCTTTTTTCTTTGGAGTAACATTAAGTTGGTTTCATTTTATGTTTTCTTATGCTATACTTATTGGATTACTTATATACTTAGGAGTATTTCTGGGACAAATTTCAGGAGGAGGTCGTTTGAGATATGCATTACATTTAATAACTGCTGGTGTTGTAACCCTGATTGTTTCGATACTACTTGGAATCTAAAGTTTTAAGGTGAAAATAAAAATCTCACAAATTATTAAGTCAATAGAATTAATCAGAATTTCAATTTCAAAAAGATTTTGAATTATAAAACAAAATGTTAGAAAAAATCAAGACATACGCAAAAATTTCAAATTTATGGGCAATTGCTCGTCGTTATTTTGTAAATAACTTCTATGATGGTATGTTAACAGTCTTAGGTATTTTATTAGGATTTTTTGCTGTAATTCTTAATGATGGCCAAGTTTCGATAGATAGTCATCTCGTTATTCTTACAGGTTTAGGAAGTTGCATATCTATGTTTATTTCAGGTTTAACCGGATCATATCTTTCTGAGAAAGCTGAGCAAAAAAAAATAAAACAGGAATTGAAAAAAGCGATGGTAATAGTTACAAGTGAAGAAGAAGAAGATCAGATTGATGAAGATTCAGTAGATATACAAGAAATTGAAAAAGCAATGTTGATTAAAATAAACAAGAATGTCAATCCAAGGTTGAAAGTTAGATTAAGAAAGAAAGGGAAAAAGAATAAGACCCTACAAGAAAAAGCTGAGAATTTTGCTAGTATAGTCGTATCTTGTGTAAATGGAGGATCCCCATTTTTAGGAGGTTTAATACCTTTAATTCCCTTTTTCATAGTTCCTTATGCGAACTTTTATATCTTCATAATCTCCTTTTTTATAATACTTGGTTTTATAATTTTACTAGGAGTCTTTTTGGGAGTAGTTTCGAAAGAATCTATTATTAAAAATATAATCCAGATGGCATTTGCTTTCTTTATAACCTTGTTAATTTCAATATTTTTATTACATTAATTTATTATCATAAATTTTAATTTTTGATTTTCATTTTACAGTTTAGCAAGATTATATTCTATCGGATGATGTGAAACTTGAAGACTTGTGGAGTGGACATTGGCAGTCTTGAGACAAAAGTTGTTTTACTGGATGATAAGAAGATTATAGATTATCGAGTAGGACGATCTACATTTGATTTTAAACGAGTTGGGAGTAATTTATTCAATGATCTTCTAGAGCAGCATAACCTTAAAAAGGATGATGTTTATGTTATGAGTACTGGTTATGGTAGAAATACAGTATCCTTTGCAGATGATCGAATTACTGAAATCACAGCACATGCCAGGGGAGTTCAATACTTTTTCCCTGAAGCAAATTCTGTTATTGATATAGGAGGTCAGGATAGTAAAGCAATTGTAATATCCAAGAAAACCGGAAATGTTATCGATTTCCAGATGAATGATAAGTGTGCTGCAGGAACAGGCAGGTTCATTGAAGTTATGGCAGGAGCCCTTGAGGTTCCTATCCAAGAGATTGGAGAATTAGCACTTAAATCAAATAATCCAGCATCAATCAGTTCAACATGTACAGTTTTTGCTGAATCTGAAGTTATATCTCTTTTTGCTAAGGGAACGAAAAAAGAAGATATAGCAGCCGGAATTCATAAGTCAATCGCGAAAAGGGTTGCAGGTATGGCTAAACGAATAGGTGTTGCACCTTTGTTAGTTTTCTGTGGTGGTGTTGCAAAAAATATTGGAGTAAAGAAATTTTTAGAGGAAGAATTGGGCTTTGAAATAAATATTCCAGTATTTAATGGAAAAAGCAGCGCTCAACTTACAGGAGCAATTGGAGCTGCCTTAATTGCCCAAGACCATCATAATAGCTAAGTTTTTTAAAAATTTTTTCGAAATTCTATTTTTAGTTAATTATAATAAATTTTATGTATAATTAACTCTTTTTTGATTAATAATTCAAAGTTATTAAATTGTAAAATGGATTATTTAGAGCTATTATCTGAATATGGATCATTTTTAAGAAAAGAGAAAGAAGACGGGAAAAAAATAGTTGCTTTCATTTCTCATGACAATATTCCTGAAGAATTAATAGATGCCGCAGGGCTTGTACCATTAAGAATGATGTTTGCGGGAAATGATGACTTAATGGATGCAAGTCATGATTATTTACCGCCTTCTACATGTGCATTTGCCCAATCTTGTATTGGTTTGTTTTCATTAAAACCTAATGATTATAGATTTTTAGATTTAGTTGATTTCATTATTGTCTCAAATCATTGCGTTTCTGATATTTGTGCTTCTGAAATAATTTCTAAATATTTTAATATTCCTCGCTTAAATTTTTATATTTCATATACTAAAAATGATAATAGCCTGAAATACTTCAAATTGGAATTAATAGAATTAAAAAAGCAATTAGAAGAAATTAATGGTTTTAAAATAGATGATGAGGTTTTCAAAAATAGCATTAAAAAGTATAATTCTTTTAAAAAGAAATTGCTAGAGTTTAGTCTTTTAAATATTAAGGGATCTGAAAAACTTAGAGTTCTGCAGAGTGCTATACTGTATGGCCCTTCATTTCTTCCTAAATTGGAATTATACATTCAAAAATATAAGGATATTCAAATTCGAAATTCAAAAGATTTGAAAGATATTTTATTAACAGGCGGTTCTATCTTTATAGATGATAAATTAATTAATTTAATTGAAGAGGGAGGAGGAAATATTATTTATTTAGACACGTGGATTGGAAATAATTATTATTCTCAAATTTTTGAAGATAAAACCCTAGACTCAATAAAGGATCCATATGATTTATTGGTTCAGCGATTTAAAAATAATATTTTTGGAGATCATTCTGTGCCAAATTTCTTAGAAAACAAAATTTCTCAAATTGTAAAAATATATCTTGACCATAAAAAAAACACAGGTAGAAAATTAGGGATAATAAATCATATTATAAAATTCTGTGATCACATTTCTATTATGTCAACACATTTGAAAAATAAATTACAAGAAAATGGAATTCAAGTTTTAAATTTAGAGAGAGATTATTCAAGAGCTATACGAGGACAACTTAATACAAGGATAGAAGCATTTTTGGAGATGATTTAAAAATTGAGCCTTATAGCTGATGAAATTGTTCGGTTTAGTTCAGTTCTTAGAATTTCATATAATCTTTTGACAGGACGAGATTATTTAAAGAGAAAGAAATTTCGAGAGAAAAAGAAATTAATTTCTGTAGCATTACCTTTTTCTGACTTAGTTTATGGGTTTCCTGATTTAGTTCCTGTATTTCCAATTAGAATGCATAAATTTGAAATGCATAGATATTTAACTTATTTAGGTTCCGCCTCAAATATTTTTGGCTGGAAGAATGTGTCTAATTTTTTAGGGTTTATAAAAAAATTAGGTATTGGAGATTTTAATAAAATTATAGATGAAATTATTGAAAATGTAATAGATACAGTTAATAAAAAGTATAATGAAATGTATGAACTTGGAATAGAAAATGGAGTTCCAACTGATTTTTGCTATGGAATAAAATCTCTTTATGGAATGCATGTAAGTAAAGGAAAGAATGTGGAAGCTACATTAAATTATACTATTCGATGTAGTGCTTGGAATAAGTATTTGGAATCATTGAAGACAATTCGCAATCCCGCCCAACAGATTTGGATTGATGTTCCTCCACGATATATCGGTAATGCAGTAGAATTACTGACGGAAAATCTTTATGATGCTATTAGAGAATTAGAAAAAGTAAGTGGAAATAGTTATGATAGAAATATTTTACGAAATCATTTTCAAGTTGCTAATGACATAAGAAACTATTATAAAACTATTCTTTATGATATAAGTACTTCTGAATTTTATCCTTGTAATCCTGCTACATTTAGTGAAATTTTGGTAATATTAAACAATAGTTTTCAAGACTATAATTCCAATGCGGTTCGATATCGAGATAACATGGCATCATTAGTAAATGAAATGAAAGAACGAATCAGAAATAAAATAGGCATGGAAGTTAGCAACATGCCTCGAATTTTAATTACTCCTATGTTTGGTGGTTGGGAACCGAAAAGTCATGAAATAATATATGAACTTGGAGGTCGAGCATTGTATGCTGATTGGGAGATGTTATTACTTTTAGAAAATATACCTATTACTAAAATATCTGATCCAGTTGAAGCTTATGCTCATTATTTAATGAATGCAACAGTTAATGGGATTGGATGTGATAATGATGCTCTGTCAGATTCTTATATGAGAATAGCGAAAAAGCTAAATGCTGATGGTCTTGTGTTTATTCAGATTTTTGGTTGCCATTCAATATCTAATTGTTTCAGTATGCTAAAAGAAAAGGTTCGCCGAGAACTTGAGATTCCGAGTATAGCTATAAATTTCAATAAAATTGGCGAGAATGTAGAACAAGTTAAAACACGTCTCGGAGCGTTTATGGAAATGTTTGATTAGTCTTAAAAAGGAAAGTTTAATAATTTTATAATAATGATTTCTTTTGATTAAATATATGAAGAGGGATTAGATTTCATGTTATTTCATGAAAAAAAAGAAGAAATTAATTCAGATGTTTATAAAGATTACCAAGTACTCTGCGGTATAGAAGAAGAATTCCTTATTATTAATAAGAGTGGAAAGTTAGCAAAAGTAGCTGATGATATAATGGTAAAATCAGCTGAAATACTTGAAAGAGATCAACAATTTCTAAGTTCTTTACAAGTCAAAATAAGAGGATTAGATGCTGAACCTTCTCCTTCACAAATAGAATATGTTACACTACCTTTACATCCTGCATCATTGGAACAAGCTGTAAAAGAAGGAAGAAAATTGCTAATTGAAGCAGCAAAACAATTAGGCGTTAAGATACTTTCTCAAAGTCTTCATCCAGTGCAAAGTGATCCAAATCCGATTTCTGGAACTCATATCAATGTTTCTGTTCAGAAAAAAGGCAGTTTAATGACACCTGAAGAAATGAAAATAGTGTATAATTATCTATGGGATTATCTTCCTGAAATTATCGCAATTTCAGCAAATTCACATGTATATAGAGGAAATGCAAACAATATTGCCAGCAATCGTTGTGCTAACAGTTCAGTTCTAAAATCTAATGGATTTGCCACTATACAAATCCCCGAAAATCGTCCAGCTTTGATTCCGATGCGGTATTATGGACGTATGAGATACAAACTTAAAATAGGATTTGAAGAAGATGAATTTTCTAAAAAAGTAATTACTAATAATCGAGGAGATCGTTTAGTTGATATTACTCCAAGGGGCCCATTCACTAATATTAGTGATGATAATGATGAATTACCCTCTCGAAATCGGATTGAAGTTCGTACAGTAGATGTGCAATATAACACAGAAGATTTATTGGATATTGCTTATCTTTGTTGTGTTTCTGCTCTCCATGCGATGAATCTCCAATCAACTGGAGAAATTATACAAGACCCATATCACGCAATAAATATTGAAAATGCTATAGCAAATGGCAGTGATGCTATTTTTCAGAGAAAAAGTGGGATAAAAGAATTGTTAAAGACCAGTTTGTCAAAATGGATTGATGAAACTCATGAATTTCAAGAATATCTAGGAATTTCAATTAAGAATTTACCTGATAAAAAATTTCAAATGGAAATATCCCAAAAAGAACTTGATATTGATTATGAAACAAGGAAAATTGAAAAATTGAGACAACAAGGGAAAACTTATGTAATTATGGAATTAGTTGATTCGAGAATTGTGAGGGATCAGAGGGGACAGCGATATAAAATTAATCCAGGAACACAAGTTCGGGGTACTTTGGAAGCAAAATATAATTTTTCTTATGATGAAGTAGATGGGATGGCTATTAATTTCAATAAGATCAGAGTTGTGAATAATCTTGTTGTTCAGAATCTTAGAATACCCTTGAGAGAAAACGATCGTATATTAAAAGTGCAATCCGAATCTGAATCCTTGATTGATAGGTTATTTGGAGATTTTTTTTAATAATTGAATAGTAAAGAACATTATTATGATGGAATCAAAAGAATCTAAAACGCAAAACTTAGACAAAATTTTTGTCTATGGAACATTACAATCGGGTCAAAGCCGAAATTATATTCTTAGTGGATTAAAATTCGAAAAAGCTACTCTAATGAACTTTAGAAAAGTGGAACCTCCTGATTTGGGTTTTCCTTTTATTGTGCGTGATAATAATTCAGAAGTGACGGGAGAAATCTATTATGAGGTGTCAAACTCCCTTATTTATCAACTTGATTTAATTGAAGGAGAAGGGAAGTTGTATCACAGAATTATAGTAAAAGTGCAATTAGATAGCGGTAAGGAATTAAAAGCTTTTACTTATTACCCTTCTGAAATTTTAATTAAAAATTACACATAATATTTTAGATGATCTTAATGGAAAAAGAGAAGGATGAAGTAATTGAAGAAAAAAAGAAAATGCTTCTTATAGATAATTATTCTCGTGGTTTTCCTTCTGATAGAATAGCAAGAATAGAAGCCATAGTAAATAATTGTTTAGCAGAAGTAGAATTGAAAACCATCCATTTTACTCATTTTAAAACAGAAATGGCAAAAGACTACATTGGAATTATTTTATCAGGATCTGAATTAAATGTTTCCAGTTTTTATTATGATGAGAAATTAAAGAGAAGATTTATTCCCGAGTTGAAATTAATTCAGCAGACTGATCAAATTCCAATCCTTGCACTTTGTTTTGGATTTCATGTAGTAGCTTACGCTTTTGGAGCTCAAATATCACGGATGAGATTGCTTGGATTAGGAGGGAGGATAAATTTTATAATACTTAATAAAACAGATGAGTTAATTACTCAGAAAAACATTCCTGTAAATTTGCATCATCTAGATTTTGTTTCTCCAAACGATTGTAAAATACAAAATTCTTTTGATATTATTAGTATTTCTCGAACATTGGGTTATAGGACGGTTCAATATATGAAACATCTAGATAAGCCCATTTTTGCCCTTCAATTTCATCCGGAGACGCATAATCCTTATTATTTTCATCCATCATTATTTGATGAAAGAATCGCAGAAAAAACAAGAATTACTGGAGAAAAGATCATTGAAAACTTCATCTGGATGTGCTTTTATAAGGGTAA
>JBHLRA010000076.1:0-12728 GCA_048883045.1 Candidatus Thorarchaeota archaeon
CCTTCTGTATCAAATGGGGCAAATAAAGCATCATTAACTCCGTTGAATTCAATCATAGGAAAAAAATTTCCTTTTATGCAAGTTTTTCTATCAAAAATTGGTGCCGCTTTTACCCATTTCTTATTTAAATAAATCTCACTATAAGCATGACAATGAAAAGCCTTAGTACCCATTAAATTAACAAGTCTTTGGGATATTTTATGATTAATGATATCCACCATATGAATACGGGCAGGTATTCCAACTGCTCTTGCAAAAGTTGATAATAATGTAGATTTAGACATGCAAAATCCATTTTTTCGTCTTAATGTAACTGAAGCTTTGAGATTTGCTTTTATTCTTGGGTAATATGAAAAAGCATTATACTTAACCTCATCTCTTACCCAATAAAACAATGCAATTGCCTTTTCTTTATCAGTTTTTAAACCATTAATAATCTCAATTGCTTTTTTACACACAAATTTTTTATTAAAATCAAAATATTGCGTCGGTTGTAGGTATAAGTTAAAATCTTCCATAATAGCAAGCCTGAAAAGTTAAAGATAATGAATTATATATAAAAGATGGTCATTAAATTTATTTTTTATTTCTTGTAAGCCATAATTTCATCTTTTATTTGTGGTGGGTTTAATCCTTTTTTATAAAGAGCATATGAAGGATATTTTTCTTCGAAAATTTTATCGATTTCTTCAAGTGGTAAATCAGCATATACACCTCTATCAGTGAGATATTCTCCAAAGAGATTACCTTGATTATCTAATTTAGGAAACACTGCGTCATTCTCACCATCAAATTCAACCATAGGGAGAAATTTTCCTTTTAATGCTGTTTGAGGATCAAAGGAAGGTGTTAATTTTACCCATCTCCCATTCAGATAAAACTCACTGTAACCATGTACGTACATTACATCAGTACCCATAAAATCAATAACTTTTTGCGAAATTAAATGATTAATTAAATCTACCAGATGTATTCGAGCAGGAATTCCAATTGCTCTTGCAAAAGATGATAAAAGAATGGATTTCGAAACGCAGAAACCATTTTTTCGTCGTAAGGTAATACTTGCTTTAAAGTTAGTGGGTATATTTGGCAAAAATGTCAGCATATTATACTTAATCTCATCTCGTACCCAGTAAAATAAAGCAATAGCTTTTTCTTTATCGGATGTCAGATTATTGGTAATTTCAAAAGCCTTTTTACTTACTGATTTTTTATTAAAATCAAAAAATTCTGTTGGCTGTAAATATATATTCAAATCCTCCATGATAATGAAAAAAAATAATCATATTAGAATATTTCTCTACAAAAAAATAAAAGCAAGTTGATTAACCTTGAAATCTTCGTTGCCATAGTTTTGCCATTTTCCAATTAATTTAGAATTCTTTTTATAAAAAATAATAGAAAATATATTTAAACTAGAGTAAATAAGAAGAAGAAGCTTTTTTTATTTGACTTATTTTTCCTAAGAATTTGTAAACTGCTATATTTTTGAAGCTATTAAATCTATTATATCAATTAGTTTAATTTTTTCTTGAACTTCTGGACCTAATTCTTCGAAAGCATCTTTTAAGTTTCCTATACAAAATGGACAACTGGTTGTTAATACATCAGCTCCAGATTCTATTGCTTCTTTTATTCTTTCTTTTGAAATTTCTTTTGCTAATTCTGGAAATTGACTTTTTACTCCTCCTCCTGCTCCACAGCACCAAGCATTCTTACGATTCCTTTTCATTTCAACAAGTTCAATACCAGGAATTTTGGATATAACCTTACGAGGGATCTCATATAAATCCATATGTCTCCCTAAATGACATGGGTCATGATATGTAACCTTTCTAGACTCTTCTTTTTGGACTTTAAAAGGAATTTTTTTATTATTCAAGAGCTCAATTAGAATTTCTGTGATGTGTTTTACTTGGAATGGTAATTCTTCACCAATTAATTCTGGATAATCTTTTTTCCATGTTCGATAACATCCAGCACAGGCAGTGAAAACTACTTCTGCCCCCATTTCTTTAAATATATTGATATTATGTTGAATAAATTCCTTTAATGATTTATCATCTCCAATACGTATTGCGATTGAACCACAACACCACTCATCACTAGATAATGCAATTTCTAACCCAGCACCCTGTAATATCTTAATCATATTTTTTAATGTTTCGGACTGTCTTAAGGGCATAGTACATCCTCCAAAGAAAACGAATTCTCCCTTTTCTTTGAGTTCGGGAATTCCTTTGGTCCATTCGTATTTTTTTATTTTCTGTTCACCATATGGATTTCTCATATCATCTCGATTCATGTAATCTATTAATTTAGAGTGCTTTTCTAATGGAGCAAATCCTGCTTCAACAAGATCCTTTCTTAATGCTTCCCATACTTTTACATGATCAATCCAATTGCACGTGGGTAAAGCTACATTTTCATTATGAGTCATATGACAAACTTCAGTACAGTTTCCGCATTCTGAACATTCATAAACCCACTTTCCTAATTCTTTACTTAAAGGGATTTGACCTAATAATACACTTTTTAGAACGTTCATTCTACCTCTTGGAAAACTAATTTCGAATCCTCCTTCTCCTTTAGCTTCTTTTATAGGGCATACTAAATATCGCTCAACGGCAGGACGGATCGAATATCCACAATCTCCACATCCCATACACGAAAAAATATCTTCCCAATGTTCTTTTAGATGTTTTAATCCACTCAGCTTTTCTCTCCCCCCCAAAAATTATATTTACCTCTACTTAGTATCATTTTCGGATCAAGAGTCTTTTTTATTGATTTCATAAAGTTATAATACTCTTCAGAGTAAGCACCAATCTCAACCATAAATCGAGACAAAAATTCGCCCATCATATAGTATTGAAGTCCGTATTTAACCATTAATTGAAGTAAAGATTTCCACAACTTTATGTTGGTTTCTTGAATAACTTCATAAAGTTCACCTTCATAATATTTCCAAAAGCTAAGAAAACCAGCCGTTACTTCTACATTATTTCCATCTACTAATGGTATCGGCCCGCTACCTGAAATAGGTCGAATTTTAGTAATATTAAAAATTTTTTGCATATCTTCATTATTTTCTATATCCCATTGATCCACATCTTTTATAACTTGAGGAAACATATGAATTGGACAAAAACATTCCGCTGAGAGTGGTTGCATGGAAGGAAACATACCCCATAAATTATGATAAAACTGCCAATAGCCCTGTTCTGTATAATGCCATTTGGCAATATTACCATCGGAGATTTCAGGACCTAAATATTCAGATTTTTTGTTTAAAATAATATCATCTAGGATTTTGACATTTTCTTTTAACTCTACCTCCGAATTAGCTTCAATTGTATAGAAAAGCATCCCTTTTTTCTTTTTTATATGTTCCCATAAAGGAAAAAAACCTCGTTTTGATCCAAGTTCAATAACAACATCAGGAATATAAATTGTATCATATACATCTATTCCTTTTCTTCGAATTTCCATCATAATCTGAGCAGCAGTCTCAGCAGATTTTCGTGGCATTAAAAATGTTTTGTACTCAGCAAACTCCGGTTTAGGGAATACTTTAAGGGATATTTTTGTTTTTATCCCAAAAATACCATTATCACCACAAAAAAGTCCTGATAAATCAGGTCCATTACCAAATCTATTAAAAGGAAACTTAGAAAATTTATTTGCTTGAGACCCTGTTTCAATTATTTCACCAGTTGGTAAAACCACTTCTAAAGAAACTAGTTGGTTAGTACATGAACCATACTTAGCACATCCTCCACCCCCAACTGATTGATGCGAGATACCACCTCCAATTGAAGCAGTCATTCCAGATCCAGGCCCCATACATCCTGTGTACAATCCTAGGTTACCAAGATATTCATTTAATTTTCCCCATGAAATACCTGCTTCGACTGTAACTATTAAATTTTCTTGGTCTAAATTTAAAATATTGTCCATTCTCTTCAAATCTAAAACAATACCCTCATCCTTAATTGGTTTACTTCCACCAAACTCACAATCGCCCCCGCCACGTGGTATTACAGGAATTTTTTCTTCATTTGCAACTTTAAGAATTTCTGAGATTTCTTTAGCATCTTTTGGTCTTATAACAATATCGGGAACTCCTTGTAAAACAATGTCTACATTTCGAGAATAAGCGTGGCGTACATATATATCTTTAGAAATATATTGATCTGAAACAATCTTCTCTAATTTATTAAATATATCTGACATAACTGTATTATCCCTTTATTTTTTTTTGATAGATCAATTTATAATAGAAACTTTAACTTACATAAATATATTCAAAGTTAAATTAATAATTGTTATTTTTTAGAGCAGAATAAGGCTAAAAAAATATTAATTAGGTGTATAAGTAATTTATTATCGCGGATACATCTTAATTCGTCTAAAAGCAATTGGTACAGAATGGAAAGTTGTTGATAAACTAACAAATTTAAAATCAACAGAACCAGATGAAGATTGGAAAATAACTTATGCCACTCCTATTTATGGAGGTTGGGATGTTATAGTTGAGTGCTCTTTCTCAAAATTAAGTGATATTGATAAAATTGTTACTTTCTGTAGAGTCGATAAAGATTTATCTCAATGGGTAGAAGAAACTACTACACTTATGGGCTCAAAAAACGATTATCCGGGTTAATCGTTAAATATTCAAGATTTAGGTTTATATAATTGTGAACAATTTCAAAAAATACGTCATTATTTGCATTACAACAATAATATTAATTATTCCTATATTTTTTCAGGTCTTTATTGAATATTTTACAATAAGAGAATCTAATTTAACCTCAATTACAGTCTTAATTTTAGGTATATCACTGCTTTTACTTGTTGGAATTTTAATAGAAAATTTTGCATATGACAGCGATCTTTTTGAATTAATTAAAAATCACGATTTGATAGATTCATTTATTAATAAGGAAAAGAGAGGACTTGTATTGGTTTTTTTTTCAATTACGATGATAATGGAGGAGTTAATTTTTCGATATTATTCTATCGGCATCTTAAATTCTTTATTGAATTTGAATTATTATATAAGTATCCTAATTTCAAGTTTAGCTTTTTCTATTTATCATATTCATATATGGTTTTCCTTTAAAAACTTAAAATTGCTTTTGATCAATTTAATTTATCCATTTTTAATGGGATTGTATTTAGGTTTTATTTTTTTATCTTATGGATATGTTTCATGCTTTATCGGTCATTATATTATCGCATTTTCTATGCATTATAGCCTTTATAGAAGATATAATAATAAAACGTTAAGAATCAAATTTAAAAAAAAAGTATAAAAATTATCTACTTCTTAAGATTTTTTTATCTACCTTACCAATTGTGGTTAGTGGCATTTCCTTGAGGATTTCGATGAATTTTGGTACTTTATATTTAGCTAAGTTTTCTTGAGCAAATTTCAGAATATCTGCTTTAATTTCTTCTGATGGTTTATATCCCTCTTTTAATAATACATACAGTTTTACCATTTCAGATCCAGGGCGATCTGGATCAGGGACGCCTACAGATGAACAAAGTTCAATGGCAGGATGTTTATTCATTTTATCATCTACTTCAACGCTGAATACTTTATATCCGGAAACAATGATCATGTCTTTAGTGCGGTCAACTATCGTTATATATCCATCTTCATCCATAACTCCCACATCTCCAGAAAAAAACCACCCATCAACAAGGGCATTTTCAGTCTCTTTAGGTTTATTCCAATATCCTTGAAAAGTCTGTGGTCCTCTTATTGCGATCTCTCCAGGTTCTCCTAGTGGTACTTCAACGTTTCTATCCGATACGTCTACTATTTTTACTTCTGTATTAGGAATGGGAACCCCCACTGTGCCAATTTTTTTTGGTCCAAGATATGGATTCATAGTTACTCCTGGAGAATTCTCTGTCATCCCATAAGCTTCTATAACTTTTCCCTTTCCAACAACATCTTCAAATTCTTTGATATTTTTTGTAGCAAAAGGTGCAGCTCCAGAAATATATCCTTGAACATTACTCAAATCTAATTTCTTGAACTTTCGATTTTTTAACAGGAGAAGATAAAGAGTTGGTACATTATAAAAAAGTGATATCTTATCTTCATATTCTTTTATTTTACTTATCATATAATTAGTATCTCTCGGATCGGGAACTAAAATTTGTGTAGCACCCATAAATATTGTTTGAAGGCAGAATTGAAGTCCTGCAAGATGAAAAAATGGGAAACCCGATATGTATGTATCATTTCCAGGTTTAACTCCTGGCTCAAACCAATGATGGATAATCTGCAATAGAGATATCAAGTTCCTATGAGTTAGGATTGCACCTTTAGGAGGTCCAGTTGTTCCACCTGTATATTGAAGCAACAACACATCATCTGGATCAATTGTGATATTGGGAGGGTTATCACTTTTAAATTGGTTCAATATGTTATTATAATCCGAAAATAGAATCCCATCAATTGGTTCAACTTTTCCTACAGGAACTTTCCCGATTTTTATTAATTTTTCTTTCATTGCAGGTTCTAAATCAAGCATATCGGCTGCATTAGTAGTAATTACTACTTTTACATCTGTTTGTCCTGTCAATAAAGCTTTTCTAACTTTTTCTTCAAAAAAGGCATCAGTTGTAATAATTACTTTTGCACCTGAATCTTTTAATTGATATTCGATTTCATTTGGTTGCAATAGAAAATTCATTCCTGTAGCAGCACATCCAGCTTTAAAACTACCGAATAATGATACGATAAATTGAGGTAGGTTTGGTAAATTGATAGCAACTCGATCCCCTTTTTTTATACCATTTTCAACTAGAAAGTTTGCAAAACTGTTAATATACTTATCAGCTTCTTTAAAAGTGGCCGTTGATCCTTGAAAGTCATAACACAGACTGTTTGGATAATTTTTTACTGTCCTTTTCCACATTTCAGCTATAGAATAAATTTCTAAATCAATCTGAGGCTTTACATGTTTATCATATGATTTCAACCATATTTTTTCAGAATATGGACTACTTTCCATCATTTTTTCTGTCAATTTTAATCAATTTTAATAATTTTTAACGTAAATTTAACTACTTTCAATAGTATTTTTATTGACAGATCAATATATAAAATTATTTGTGTGAGCCTCGAAATAATTAAAAAAAAGATAAATTTCTTTATGGGTATCAAATTAATAAGTTTAATAGATTAGAGGTTTTCAAAGGACTATTATGAAAGTATATTTTCGGGAGTTAATAAATGAAGATATTCCAGCGATAAAAGATATAAGTAAAGATATTTGGGAGGGGGATGATTATATTCCATATGTTATCGAAGAGTGGCTCCAAGAGAAAGATTGTATGAACTATGGAACTTTCAAAGATGAAGAAAAAAAAACTTTAATCGGATTTGGCAGAGTAAAATTATATAATAAGGAAATAGCATGGTTAGAAGGTGGAAGAATAAAACTATCATATCAAGGTCAGGGTATTGGAAAATTACAGCTGAATTATGCTATAGAGTATGCTAAGAAGATTGGAGCTAAAGTGGCTCAATATGATACTGGATCAAAAAATTTCGCTTCAATTTCATTGGCTAAAAAATTAGGTTTTAAACAGAAAAAATGTATGGATCTTGTAGAAGCTAAAACTGATAATATCAAATTATCCAGAAAAATAACCCCTAAACTTGAGAGTCTAACCGCTAAAGAAGTAAAAGAATATTACATAAAATTTGATATTGGTCCTGGAACTGAAATTTGTGTTGGCTGGTCTTATATTCCATTAAAATATTTGACTGATGAACAAGGTTCATGGATATGTAATCAAGAAGCGATTTTACAAATAGTGGAATACAAAAGTCTTTTCACTCATGAAATTCCATTGAAAAATGTAATTTGGTTGATAGCCTATGGAAAACATAAGGCAGCTTTTGAGTTAATTCAATACCAAATTCAAAAAGCGTTGGAAACTAACAAATCTTTAATTTTTGAAGTTTTCTGTAAAGTTGAAGTAGCTAATCTCCTCATGGAAATTGGTTTTGAATATCATGAGGATGAGCGTTTTGGTGTAATATTATTTGAAAAATCTTTAATATAAAAAAGATATATAAAAGGAAAAAAGAAATAAAATTATTGACTTTCTATACTCACATTATATTCTTGAGTTTTCTTACTTCCACAATGAATACAGTAGGCAGTTCCTCGTTCTTGTAAAGTATGAAGCATTGAATCCGAAAACTTATTACCACATTCGCTACAGAAAACAACTTCATGTCGAACAATTTGTTCACTCTGTTGAATTGGAACAATTGGTTCTTGTTCTTGCATAACTTTATGTACAACTGGTGGCTGTGGTGGTGCTTGTTGTTCTATTTTCGGATCCTTGACGGGTTTAGGCTTGCCTGAAATAGCATAATATAAGGCTTCAAAGATTTTATAGAAGAGTAAACCAATTCCTTTTAAAAGGTAATAAATTCCTTTGAGTAAATAATAAATTAAGTAAGCAACACCTTTCAAAATGTAATATACCAAAATTACAGCAAGAGTTAATACCGCAAAAACTCCAATTAAGACGAGAACTTGAGCATAGATTGGCTGTACCAAAAACCAATCAATAATTTCGTGCCAAGCAATATTAAAAATATATACTTCACTCATTTTTTTATCACTCCAAATTATAATATTTTTACTTAATTAATTGAAGATTTTAATTGAATTAAAAAAATTTGGAGTCCAATTTTTATAAGCTAGTCGTGAAATTTAACAAGATGATGTTAAAATTTAGTATAAAAATGAAATGATCCAAAATTGATTATATTTTATTTATATCATCAATAGTTTTTGAATAATTATTACATCATTCGATTTCTTAATAAGTATTATCAAACAAGATATTTCTTATCTAATTTAACATCTTTGTTTTTCCAAACTCATACATCATCTTAAATGCTGTTAAAGCATGTTTTATTCTACTCGTTATTGGAATTTTAATTTCTTCATTAGATGAAGATTCAGCTTTTCTAAGAAAATCAAATACCCATCCAGAACCAAAGCATACACATATGATGGGTTTTTTAAATCTTAATACTAATTCTTTAAGGGTATTAAATTGTTGTTTTGCCCAGTTTTTAGCCATTGAACCCATCATTTGGAGTGGCCATCGAGGCACTGAGAAAATGTATAGAATACAATCAACGTTCTCATCTTGAAAAAGTGCGCTTATAGTCGGAATAAATGTTTCAAAGATAGAAGGACCTAAATCGATAGTTCCCCTTATTGAAACCCAATTTGGAATTACTGATTTAATTTGAGAGAGTGTTTTCTCAGTTAAATTTGCTAGATTTAACCCTTGTTCTTCAATTTCATCACATGCTAATGCTCCTAAACTCCCAGAGCCTGTAACAATAACAACATTTTTCCCTAGGGGTATAGGTTGATTAGCAAAAATATGTGCCACATTAAACATTTCATAAAAATTGTTTACTCTAAAGATTCTAGGATTCTGTTTAATAACAGCATTATATACTTTATCATTTCCTGCAATTGATCCTGTATGACTATTAACGGCTTTTGACCCAAAATCACTTTTTCCATTTTTAAGAATAATCACCGGTTTTTTCATATTTTTAAATGTATCATATAATTCCTTCCCTCGTTTTGTGCCTTCTAGGTATAGCGCTATGACTTCTGTTTCAGAGTCTTGATTTAAATAATTAAGCATATCAACTTCATCGACATCCACTTTGTTTCCTAAGGTAATAGTTTTTGAAAAACCAATCCCTTTGTCAGTTGCCCAATCTATAAATATATTTCCAAGAACACCAGACTGTGCTATAATCGCAACTTTACCACTTGATGCTTTATCAAAACTCATATCTGCTGTTGTGAATTTGTTGTTAAAATCAGTTACACCTATACAATTTGGACCGATAATTCGAACTCCAGACTCTTTAGCAATCCTTTCAATTTCTTCTTGAATCTTTACATATTTTTCTACACCTGTCTCTGCAAAACCAGCCGATTCTATTATGATCCCTTTTACTCCTTTTTTTACACAGTCTTTTACTGCTTGAAGAACAAATTCATTTCCAATTAGAATTATTGCTAAATCTATTTCTTCAGAAATGTCTTGTATATTTCTATATGTTTTATGACTATGGATTTCTTGCTTCTTGATATTAACAGGGAATGTTTTAAAATTCGACTCTAATAAATATTTTGTTGTAGCATATCCAAATTTAAAACTATCGGATGCTCCAATTATCGCAATCGATTTTGGGTGAAAGAATATATCCATTTCTGACATTTTATCAGCTCATATTAAAAATTTATAAGAATGAGTATAATAATTGGGAAAATTATCTATTGAACTTAAATATTCGGTGATACGCAATAAAAAGGCTTAGTTTAAATATCTGGTTTCGGAGAAATTTTTAGTATAAGATATATATTTAATGGTGTGAAAATCTAATGAATATCCTTGCTAAAACAAACAAAATTGAGGTAATTTGCCCAATTTGTAAAACAAGAGATATCATTGGTATACCATCTTCAAGACTTAATAAGAAATCGCAATTAACAACAATTTCTGTTCATAAAGGATTAATATGTCCGCACCATTTTCAATTTTTCATAGACAATAATTTTCAAATTCGAGGATATCAGAAAGTGGATTTTGAATTAAATCAAGCAAATTCTACTAAGTTAATAAATGGTGTAAAAGCTTTTAATCTAACCGAGAAAAAAGACCCTGTTCTCTTCGAACAACTTATTATTGAAGGTGACAAAGTAAATAGCAAATCCTTTGATCGCAATGATATCAATAAGATAAGTAGTGCAAAACTTGAACTCATTTCAAAAAAGAAATTGACCCCAAAAGAAATTTATGAAGAATTTTGGGAATTTATCGATGAAAATAATAGCATTTTTCATGAATTTATAATTAACGATAATAGACGTCCTAAATCTTCATTAAATTCTCATATTAGCAAATATATAACCGTATAGAATAAATGCTAAAAAATTCATTAAATTAAAATTCATTATTTCATTGATTATTTTTCTTTTTTACAAATTTATTTTGATCTGTCGAAATGAAACATAATTTCTATAAGAAAAAATCACAATCGGTATGAAAAAGATATAAGAAAATTTAAAATTCAGTACTTAATTTTCCAAAATAATATTTTTAATTATACAAAACCGAAAATTTGAAGATTAATTAAAAGGTTGGAAAATATGAGCTATAAATTACCAGATGAAAAAGATTTAGAAGCAATGATTGGTATTGTTGGCAAAGAGTACGCTACAAATAATAAAGCTATTACTGCATCATATTTGGCTAAATCTGTTATGGGATTAGAGTCACAAATTCCTGATATCGTTATACGGCCTAAATATGTTGAAGAAATTCGTAAGATCTTGATTTATTGTTCTGCGGAGAAAATAGCGGTAAGTCCTGTTTCTGGTGGATTATCTGGTGGATTTTCGTGCCCAACAATTAGACCTGGTGGAGTTCTTCTTGATTTGGGAAGAATGAAAAGAATAATTGAAATCGATGAGGAAAATCGATTCGCAATTGTGGAACCTGGAGTAACCATAGGAGAACTCTGGGCATATATGCACAAAAATACTCCTGAATGGGCACCACCAATACCAGATGGAGCTCCACCAGCCTCAACAGTTATGGGAGATGCCATTGATAGAGGATTTTCATTATATACTTCAAGTGTGGGGCCACAAGGAGACAATTTTATGTGTGCTGAAGTTGTGTTTGCAAATGGTGATGTTTTAAGAACTGGTTCCTGGGCATTACCTACTGCGAAACCATTCTACAAATATGGACTTGGTCCTGATATATGGTCCCTTTTGATGGGTAGTCAAGGGACTATGGGAGTAATCACCAAAGTAGCAGTAAAGATTTATCCACATCCCGAATTTAAAACTGTTGTAGTATGGGGCATGTCAAATCCTTATGATATGCAGAATTTAACTTTGGAAATCCAAAAACAAGAATTTGGAATTGCACATAATACAGTTATGGTCCAAGGTGGAAATTACCCTCTTGTGATGACTCGATGGCCAAAGGATAAAGTACCTCATGATTATAAATTCTTTGAAGAAATAGGTTTTTCGCAGTGGTGGATGAATTTTGAGTGTTGGGCTCAAACACAGGAAGAATTAGACTATGTTAAAAATAGAATTGATAAGATGGCAAAGGATTATAAAGCGAATAGAGCTAAAGACCCTGATTCAATAAAACCCCAAGAATTACATCCAAAACAAATCGCAAGTAGATTGAAAAAACCAAATAAAATTGCTGTTCCGTATGGTTTATGGGATGCTGGTTTCTTATTTATAACTTGGTATACACCTTGGCCAGAATGTGCCCATTTCTGTGAAATGTACTGTAACGCAATGGAAAAATATGGTTTTCCCCCTACGATGTGGGTTGCTTCAATTGAGCGTGGTCGACAAGCAATTTGTATGCCTATAATTTGTTTTGACAGTACAAAGACAGAGGAATTTGAAAGAGTTCAAGAATTGAATAGAGAAACTACTGAATATGGTCTAAAGCAAGGCTGGCTTAACTACAGACCTGATCCATATATTCACATCAAAGCATATTATCAATCAGGAATGTATTGGAAATATTTAAGGGCATTCAAGAAGCTTGTTGATCCAAATATGATAATGCATCCTGGAAGATTAGGTCTTCCATAAATTAAA
>JBHLRA010000077.1:0-12393 GCA_048883045.1 Candidatus Thorarchaeota archaeon
TATATTGCACCATTTCAATACGTTTGTATCGATAATGTATTATTTTTCCATTTCACTGATTATGGGAAAAAGAAAAGAATTTTAATGAAAAATCAAAACATTTGTTTATCAATCGAGCATTTTGAACCAGATTTAAGCAGTTATTACTTTATTTCAATGCAGGGGAAATTAGAATCAGTTGAGGATAATGATCTTAGAATAGAAGTCATGAATCAAATGGCAAATTCAGCAAAGAGCAGATATTCAACCAATTTTTTGTCTGTCCATGGCTTTGAAAGAAGTCAAGGTTGGGATGTTTTTACAGCAAAAGACCAACTTGTATATAAATTCAAACAAGTAGGAAGTCCAATAGGACTAAAATCAATTTAAAAATATTCAAATTTTCTAAATTAATAAAAATTTAAATTTGATTTGGAAAGTGTGGCTAACTCTAAAGAATAAAATCTCATTTTTTTCATTTTATTCTTACCAAATCGTTATTTATTAATTTTTTTTAGAACTTCTAAAATTTCCTCGTTTTCAGGGATGTCGTGCATATTTTTACTATAGTAGGCATATTGAATTATCCCCTGCTTGTCAATTACCAATAATCCAGGCATCCGACCTAATTTGATTAACCTTACTTCTTGTTTTAACATACCAGCAACTTTTTTTGATTCGTCATAAAAAACGGGGTATTTTCGTGCATATTTTTGTTCCATTTTTTTTGCGTTATTTTCATTATCTACTAGTATAGGATATAAATATCCATCCAATTCTTCAAATTTTTCGAGATCTCTTCTTAATCTAGCAGCATGCCACCGACAGAAAGGTCAATTGATGTCTCTGAATAAAACAATTATGACATTTTTTTTGTTTTCGAAATCTCTGATGTTGATTGTTTCACCTCTAGAGTTTGGTAGAGTAAACTCAGCTATTTTAGTACCTACTAAATTGAATTTATCTTTCAATTTGACTTCACTTTAGTTTTTATTTATATTTTAAATAAAGAATAAATAAATATTCCTTAATTACATATTTCTTAAAAATTATAAATTTGAATCTAAGTTTACCTTATAGGATTTTTATAGCAGGATCAATACTGGTAGTTTGTCATAAACGTATAATTTTTCTATATTTTATTAATTATTTTTACTTTTTTTTCTAGATTTTTAAGCATATAATCTTATTTTTTTATAATTTTGAGAGGCATTAGTTATAATCAAATTTTCAATATTTTTAATTATGAACTCTATCGAAAAAAATGAAGAAGGTTGGCTAATACCAAAATCTCCAATTACATTTGATTACTTAAAAAGATTCAATCGTAATATGGGTATTTTACATTTAATACAAGGATTACTTATGGTTCTATTTGGTTTTTTGCCTCAACTTGCCTTTTCCAGAGACATATACACATTTTACCTTAAGTTTGAACTCGTAGGTCCAGATTTTATTATCTCACCTAACCCAACAGTACTCTTTGTCTTTAGTGCGTTAGGAGCATTCGTGGGTTCCTTTTTATTGATGTCTGCTATTGCTCATCTATTAATTGCTTATCCACTCAATAAAAGTTATGTCAGAAATTTAAAAAAGGGAATAAACAAAGTACGTTGGTTTGAGTATGCACTTTCAAGTTCAGTGATGATTTTCTTAATAGCTATTTTTTTTGGAGTCTGGGATTTCTGGTCATTGTTTATGATTTTTGTCTCGAATGCCATGATGAATATGTTTGGCTTAATGATGGAATTATATAACGTATATACGAGAGAGAAAGGTGAAAAAGTTAAATGGACCCCATATTATTTAGGAGTTATAGCCGGAGCTGTTCCTTGGATCGTTATTACCGCTTACTTTATAAGTACTGAAACAATTGGAGGAGAAGTACCATTATTTGTATATTTGATTTACGGAATCGAATTATTTTTCTTTAATACCTTCGCTATCAACATGATATTGCAATATAAAGGAGTAGGAAAGTGGAAGGATTATTTATACGGTGAAAGAGTATATCAAATTCTAAGCCTTGTATCCAAAACATTTCTAGCGTGGTTAGTATTTGCGGGAGTATTTAGTCCAACATAATTATCCAAAATGATATAAAAAAAAATATTTTTTTTTTTATTATTTATTTATCTACTATATACAATGGCCATTTTTTCAAAATTCCTTTAGGATTCTTCCCATTTCTAACTTTTTCTAAGATTTCTGAACGCTTTGCTAAAAAATCTACTGGATTCTCATTAATTAATTTGATTTTGATTTCATTATTTAAGAGAGCATTTTTTAAAGTTTTATTTTCAATACACTCAAATAATATTTTACTATAATTGTTAAAACTAGAACAGTTACTTTTTACATCTGAATAAAGAAACAAGCTCCACAATTTCTCTGAACCTTTATTTTTTCCGATTAATAAGAGAGAATCAATATTTAATTCACATTTTCGCTTTAAACAATTTAGTAGAAAGCGTGGATTGTAGATTTCAAAATTTGAAAATTCAAAATAATCACCTGCTAACACTTGGTAAGGCTCTTTAATTGCAACTTTTTTCGATAAGTTTATTGGATATTTTAATTGAAAACTTGAACGTAAAATTTTTCCATCAATTTGAGGGAGTCCTTCTTTATTTTTAATAGAGATAACATCCCCTAAATCTATATTAATTAAGACGCCCTCTGTATGAAGTCTGGAAACGTAAAGCTTACCAAATTTACTTTTTGCCCTAGACACTGCTTCTTTGTTTCCTTTATATTCTATCATGGGTAGAGTTAAAGGAAAGATATACATTCTATTTGATCGAGAAAGTTCATAATCTCCCATTGTTATACTTGCGGCAAATGGACCAATCTCAGAAGCAACATAAAGATTGGTAAATTTTTCATTTCCCTCCTCCCATTTCATAAATTTACGAATTAGGTCCCAATCTGATTTTGACAATGAACTTATACTAAAAACCAAGGTTGCTTTTGATATTTTTTCAGATAATTCTTTTTGAATTTCATTTGACACACTAACTAATCCCCTCTTTTCAATTTTTGATAGAAGTTCTTCAAGTTTTGGATTCTGATTTCTATTTATTAAATTAAGAGATTTTTCTATGCCTTCTTGGAGTCTAGTAATATCTGCCCACCCTAAAATTGTTAATGCTGGAGCAGAAATAACTGAAATATTATCTATTTCTAAGATTTTAGATATGATATCCAAGTTTCTTGAATTTCTGTATTCATAAAATAAATATGATTTTGGTTTAACTACAGATAACATAATTCTTTGAGAAAATTCTGAAGAATATAGTGAAACATATTTTTTTTCTTCATATGTTCTAATACCATCGAATTTTAATCTAGAAGGAACAAAGATTATAACAGATGATTTCGAATCTAATCCACTTGATTCAAAAATTGCTTGCATACCAGGAGCCCATTGCCTTTTAACAAGATCTTTTGCCATATGGAACCATTTTAACATCGATAAGTTACTATTGGTTGTTCCTGAAGTATGACAAAAGATTAGAGAATTATTATCTTGGTATTTATTCAAATAATCTTCTAAATCTATTGAAAAACTTCTTGATTCAGTGATTTCAGACTTTATTCTTTTGAAAATATCATCAACAGATGATAAACCTGACAACTTTAGTGATAACTCCTCATATTCTTCTCGAGAACTAATGTCAAGCCACTTTCTCCAATCTGTTTTTTGAATGTTGGAGAAATTCTTATTAAAAATTTTTTGAGTCTCAAAATCAAAATCAAATGTAGTCAATTCAAACCCAATTAAATTTATGTAAGAAAGAAGGAAAAAAAAAATAAATAATTATGTTAAAATCTTATAGAATGTGTAATAATACCATAAAGACCAGACTCAGAATCTAAAAATAATTGTATAGGTGGAGGAAAATATGTAAAGATCGCAAATAGTATACCAAATCCAATAAATATCACCCAAGATGCATAAATATATCCTTTTGATAATTGATCTCTTCTCATGATCTTATAACTTACAAATTGACCAATTATTACTCCAATTACAAAACTTAGTATATCTATAATGAGTAATTCTGTACCTAGTATAGCTGTATATGAATAAAAGACAATCAATATCGTACTAATAGCTATTATAAATGAAATTGTTTTACCTAAAATGAAATTCTTCGCTTCTTCTTTTATAAAATTATATTCTATTAGTGAAAATATGATTAATGGCCAATATGGTAGTTTAAGATGCTCCCACACACTTTCATTGACTGGAAAGAATGAGGCTATTGGTATCCAGTAATTTAAGATCTCAAACATAAAATGAAATAAAGCGCCAACTACAACAATAAAAACAATTCCGAGTGATTCCCATGTAAAAATTGTATTTTTCATGATTAAACCTTCAAATTTTTAATTCAGATGTGAAATATTCAAGGATTTTCATTTAAAGTAGGAGTTATGATAATTTATATTTATTTCAAAATAAAAAAAGTCTTCCTTACATTATATAAATTTTATAGGAAAATAGATTAAATATAAACTATATTTAATCAATTTTTTTTATAATTTCTAATCTTGAAATAAAGTAATAAATGGGGATGATATGGATTAAAGCAGCAGTTTTTGATGGTAAAGAAATTAAAATCGATACAATCGATGACCCTATTTTAAATGATTCTCAAGTATTAGTTCGTGTAAAAGCTGTTGGTATATGTGGAACAGATTTAGCTATTGTGCAGGGAGATTTACCAACTCCGATACCTATTATTTTAGGCCATGAATTTGCAGGTGATGTTGTGAAAATAGGTAAAGATGTTGATGAAATTTGGCTTAATAAACGGATCACTTCTGAAATAAATACTAATATTGATTTTGATTGCTATTATTGTAAACAAGGTTTATATACACAATGTTTATCTCGTAAGGCAATTGGCATTGATGTAGATGGTGCTCTTGCAGAATTTATCGCCTTAGAACCTTATTTATTACATGAAATACCCATTTCAATGAGTTATGAGGAAGCTACCTTTGTTGAACCTCTTGCTGCCGCATATCAGACATTTGAAATGATGCCTATTGAAAAAAATGATCTGACTATGGCTATATTTGGGCTTGGAAAGCTGGGATTATTGATTACTCAAATAGCCATTTCAAAAGGGTTAAAATTAATTGTAGTAGATGGTTCAGATAAAAAACTTCAATTAGCAAAAAAATTCGGAGCTAATCAGATCTTGAATAGACATAAAATTAAAGACATTCCAATAGAAATTAAGAATCTTACTGATGGATTAGGAGCTGATGTTGTGGTGGATACAACCGGTAATCCCAACGCTCTCAATGATATTATTGCATCCTGTAGAACTCTTGGAAAAATTCATGTAAAGAGCACTCATGGTCTTGAAACACCCATTAATCTAACTGATATTGTTGTTAGAGAGCTTACCCTCTATAGTAGTCGTTGTGGACCTTTTGATAAGGCGATTGATGGATTGACGTCTGGAGATATACAAGTTAAGGAATTAATTTCTAAAAAATATAATTTAGATGGAATACATGAAGCCTTTAATTCTTATAGCATAAGTCGTGATCACATTAAAACGCTCGTTCTAATATAGCGCAAGAATACCATTTATAAACGACGAAATTACATGATCATAAATAAAACATTTAATTTTTTAGAAAATAAATTTTAATTAATACATAGATAATTAAAAGCAGAAACTGATATATCAAAGAAAAGGAAATTATGGATAGTAGAGAAGAAACATCGAGTGAGAGTATTCCTAAGAAGCGTTTTATTCGAGAGGAGATTAAAACCCAATATTTTTGGTATCTTTTTGTGCTTTTTGCAATTTTTTTAGCATCTTTACTTATTCCTGCCATCATCTTCATGGGATATATCGTATTCTTTTTTCTGCCTAACTTCTTAGAAGCTACGAATTTTCTCGCTATTTTTGCCCAGTTTAAACCATTGATAGCTTTAATCTCCATGCCGTTGGTCCTTATTGGTTGCTATCTTATTCGATTATTTTTTATAGGATTGATAACACGTGGCTTATGGGCATTAACCGAAAAAAGATCTCCAAGTAAAGAAGGAATAATTCCGAGAAACTTTCCAAGTAAAACTCTAAGTTATTATCAGCTAAGAGGTTTCATGATAAAATATGGAAAGAATGCGTTCATGAAAGGACCTTTTGCATGGCTAGGAAATTGGTTTTTTAATTTTATAGGTGCTAGCAATATCGGGAAAGGTACCACTTTTGAAGAGTCCCCTAGTAATGACAAATTTATTGAAGTAGGAGAGAATTCCTATATTGGAGTTAATTCTGCTTTAGCTAGCCATATTATTGATGGAGTATTTGGAAATATTAACTACTTTAAAGTAAAGACTGGAGATAATTTTACTGCTTCGGCTAGTGTTGTATTAGCACCTGGTTCTGAGGCTAATAAAAATTCTTATTTACTTCCTTTAGCAGCTACCCCTAAACATAGTGTAATAAAAGGAAACAATTATTATTGGGGAATGCCGCTAAGAAAAATATTCAAAAAAAAGATTATGAATTATTTAAGAATAAAACAAAAGGATTTAGAAAGAAATGAAAATATTAGTGATTATCGAGATAAAGTTTTGTTAAAGAAATTAAAAGTTGAGAATCATTTAGAACAAAGTGAGTCTAAAACCAAAAAACAAGAAATTGCTGAGGAAAGTGAAAGTTATATTAATCAAAATACTATAGAAGAAAAAAATCTAAGAATTGACTTTACTACTAGTAGTGCAATTTCAAGAGTAAATATAAAGTTTTTAGCTATATATGTCCCAATTTTTTGGTTATCTGGGATGCTAGATACAGCCATCTTCTATGCTTTCAGTTCCTCTGTCCACAATTGGATTTTAATTGCTTTCTTCTTACCTGCTATATTAATCATTATGTGGTTTGTTTTCATTTTTGGCTGTTTTATCTTTAGTAAACTTTTACTAATATTAATTAATTTGATACATAAACCCAAGGAAGGAATATTCAAGGCAGAAAAAGGGAACTCTGATTTTGAATTTTGGTGCGCTCGAAAAGAATTAAAAAAGATAGCTTTTTGGCTAATTAGAAATTGGCCACTTCCTTGGATGGATATTTTAGCATTTAAATGGTTTGGAATTAAAATGAGCTTATCAAGTACTCTATGGGACTCCTGGACTGATGGTGAATTTATTCAATTTGGGCGCAGAGTAATTGTTGGGCAAGCTGCTACTGTTATGAGCAGTTCAATCATTGGTAAATATTTAATAATCAAAAAAGTCATTCTTGACGATTATGCAGTTATTGGGGGACAAGCTATCGTTTCGCCAGGTACTATAGTAGGTAAGGATTCGGTTGTTGGGGCTCTAAGCACGACAAACTATGATCAAGTTCTCGAACCTGGATGGATTTATTTTGGAATTCCGGTAATTAAATTAAAACCAAATAAATATGCTGAAGGAAGACGTGACATTCTTGTGAAAAGGAATGTTGATGAAGAAATAAAATTTGAAGTTGAACATGAAGTAAATATCGATGAAGATAAGAAAGAATTGGTTTAATCTTTCAATTAATTATTATCTTAACTCTAAATTCAATTGCTCCTTCAAGAATTTCCTTAGATTTTTGCAGGTTCTTTTGAAAGTGCCTTTTCTTTTATAAAATAAATGAGTTCGAGGACAATCCTTATCATATATGCATTTTTTTCTTTCGAAATCGAATATTAAAGGATAAAACTTACAACCCTGTGGACGGTATTTATAAATATTACATGTTTTTGAATTTTTCTCAAAAAAGACACAATAACCTTCAATATTTTTCAATTGAAGAAGGTTATCTTCATTTTTGAAATAAAATTTTTGTTTAGGTAAATGATTTTGGCATTCTTTCATTATTAAATTAATATCATCTTCTGAAACAATCATCTCTGTCTCTATACAACACTTTCCGCAATCTTTACAGTTTTCAGACATTATTATTTGTTCTTTTTGTCTAAGACTAATAGTTTTAAAAGAAAAAAAATATCTATTAAATTATAATAAGTATCAATTGTTTTTTAATGAAGAAAAAATTACTGAAACCTACTGAAGAAGTTATAAAGGAAGAAGTAAGTCTTCAATTTCATTTGTATATTATAATTTTCGCAGTAATCTATTATTTTTCTTGGTTAGTCCCAGGATTTGTCTTTTGGTTGTACTTTTTCTTCCCATTTAGAATATTTTTTTTAGAAAATCCCGGAATTTTTCATCTATTTACTAATTTAAGTTCTCTTATAACTTTACTCGTTATGCCTTTGGTTATTATTGTTTGCTATTTACTTCATTTACTTCTAATTGGATTAATGACACGATTAATATGGAGAATTACAGAGAGGATTTCACCATCCAAATCAGGAATTATTCCAAGAAATATTAAGAGTAGGGCAGCAAATTATTACCATATAAGAAGCTTCATGATAAAATATGGAAAGAATACATTTACAAAAGGCATATTTCCATGGTTGTCTAATTGGTTCTTTAATTTTATAGGATCGAACAAAATTGGAAAGAGAACAACCTTCGAGGAATCTGTAGGGAATGATAAATTTATTGAAGTTGGAGAAAATTGCTATTTCGGAGTAAATTCAACCTTAGCAAGTCATTTGATTCAAGGAGTCTTTGGAAATATTTCTTATTTCAAAATTAAAGTTGGAAATAATGTCACCTTCTCAGCGATGTGTGGAGTAGGTCCCGGGTCAGAACTTAATGATGATGCTTATTTATTACCATTGGCCTCTACTCCAAAGCATAGCATAATGAAAGGAAATAATTACTATTTCGGAATGCCAATGCGGAAAATCTTTCGGAAAAAAATTATGAATTATCTTGATGTGGTTCCTAAAGATTTGGAAATGAGTGAGAATATTCTAGGTTATTCAGACAAGAAATTAATTAAAGAAATTAAAGAAAAAAAAGGCGTTTTAAAAACTTTTGATGAAAAATTCGATAAAGAACCAATTTTAGGTAAACACCCTGAAGAAGAAAAAATAGATATAGATGATCTGACAGATCAAGATTTAATGCTTGATTTCACAACAAGTTCAGCAATAAGTAGAGTCAATACAAAATTCCTACTTGTTTATATACCAATATTTTGGCTTTCAGGATTACTGGTAACTATAATTTGGTATTGGTATTCTCGAAACCAAGTTGCTACCAATTTTCAATGGGCATTTTTCTTTTTCTTTCCACTTGTACTTTTTGGACTTACATATATTTTTATTATAGGATGCCTCGCATTTAGTAAGCTCTTTTTGATGCTGGTTAACCTCTTTCACAGACCTAAAGAAGGAGTTTTTAAAGCGGAGATTGGAGATACTGATTTCGAATTTTGGATGTTACGGACGGAATTGAAGAAAATTTCATTATGGCTTTTCCGAAATTCACCTTTTCCATGGACAGATGTAGTAGCATTCAAGCAATTAGGTGTCAATATGGATTTTTCAAGTCACTTGGCTGACACTTGGTGTGATTCTGAATTTATCAAATTTGGGCGTAAAGTTATGATTGGACAAGGAGCTACCTTAATGTCCTCAATGGTAGTAGGTCGATATTTATTGATAAAGAAAGTATTTTTTGAGGACTATGTAATGGTTGGAGGTCATACCTCAATCTCCCCTGGAACAGTAATAGGGAAAGAATCCATTATTGGTGCTCTTAGTACAAGTACTTACGATCAAGTTTTAAAACCTGCCTGGATCTACTTCGGTATACCAGCTATAGAAATGAAAGAAAACAAATATGCTGAAGAAAGAAGAGATATAATAATAAAGCGCGAAGTAGCAGATGCTATGAAAATGGAAGTGGCCTACGAGGTTAATATCGACGAAGATAAAAAAGATCTAATCAAAACAGAAAAAAAGAGTGAAGAAAAATGAGTGTTCCAAATACAATGAGAGTTGGACCATTTACTACAAACGTACTCGTTAAGAAAAGTTATTTAGTTTTATATATTTTTATCATATGGGCAAGTTTTATTCCAATACTTTTGGAATTTTGGATTTATTGGCGCTTTTTATGGAATGCAGTAAGACCCGTTCATTTCTATACATTTCTTCCGCTTTTAGCTTTCCTGATGTATATAACTCTCGTTTTTTCTGCTATTATTATGGCGAAAATAATCTTAGTTATTGTTAATGTGATTCATAAACCTCGAGAAGGTGTTTTTCTACGAATTCCCGAAGATCAAGATTATAGGTATTGGAGTCTCAGAAGTGTTGTTAAAAGATGGCCTATTTGGCTTGCTCACAGATTTCCATTCCCTGGATTTATGGATAACATTTGTTTTAAAATGTTCGGCGTAAAGACAAGAATTTCGAATTCATTATTCGAAGGTTGGGTTGATGCAGAGTTCGTAGAATTTGGCAGAGATGTGGTTGTAGGACAGGGCGCAATTGTACAATCTGCTGTTATTGTAGGTAATCTACTAATAATTAGGAAAACTATTATTGAAGATGATGTTAGAATAGGTTCACATGCGATAATTATGCCAGGTACCCATATCGGAAATAAATGTATTTTGGCAGCAAATTCAGTAACTACGGTAGGTCAGGTTTTAGAAAGAGGATATATTTATGCAGGTGTTCCTGCAAAAAAATTCAAGAAGAATTATTTTTTTGAAGATGGATTAGAAGATCGAATCGGTCATGTAGAGGATGTTGAAGCTTTACGAGAGAAATATGAGGAAATCTATACGAAGAGGTATGATCAAATAACTCGTAAAGATCGTCGGGAAATCAAAAGAGAAAAGAAAGAAGACGAAAAGAAGAGATTTGATAAAGCAGCTGAAGAATGGGAAGAATTTGACGATGGCTTTAATATATAGTGAAGAAATTATAAATTAACTCATATTATTATTACACATTTTTTATTTGGTTTAAATGCAAATATAAGTAGTTTTATAATAGTAATTTTCTTAATATGTAACTTAAATATAATCCAAGTTTTTCAGAAACCAATTATATGTATATAAAAATATGTTATATTCAGAATCTAAGGATCTTGTTCAAGTTAAAAAATTAATTGATGAATTTAAGCTTGAGGAAGCGGACCAGTTAATTAAACATTTCGAGGAAAAGGAAGGACACACCCCTTATGATGTTGTTTTATGCCATTCCCTCAAATGTGAACTTTTACTTTGGCAAGGTTTATATGATGATACTGTTAAACTTGCTGAAAAAACCTATAAAGAGAGTTTAGGATTAGGAAAAAAACTGATCTCAGTTGATATCCTATTAACAATGGCTATGGCTTTATTAACAATGGGTCAAGGTCAAACAGAAAAAGCTCATGATATCATTAACGAGGGAGAGGAACTTCTAAAAAATTTAACAATAGAATCACCTAAAGAATACAAGCAAAGAGAGCAGAAGATAGCACATGCGAAAGGATGGGCTTACGAACAAAAAAGTAAGGTTGACCAGGCAATAAAGCAATTTGAGCGCAGTATATCATTGGGAAAAGAACTCGATCTTAAACCTGAAATATCGATGTCCCTTGTGGGTCTTGCCCATGTATTTATGAATCGAAAAGGCGACGTTGACCATGCTTTAACATATTTGAAGCAAGGTTTAGCTTATGCCGAAGAAAGTGGTAATAGAAATGCTATTGCATATTGTTTTCTTTATTTAGCAGGTGTATATTTATATAAAGGTGAATTAGATCAAAGTGTCTTGCTTTTTGAGCAAAGCTTGGCAATTTACAATGAAATTAACAATAAGGTTATGAAAGCAAGGGTTCTTATAAACTTAGGGAATACTTATGCAATGATAGGTGAATTAAATCGTAGTATTAGCGCCTATGAGCAATGCTTAGAGCTTTGCAATGAATTAAATTATAAATATTTTACAGGTATCACTTATAACACTTTATCTGAAAGTTATAGAATGAAAGGAGATTTGGAGCATGCATTAGAATGTATAGAACAATCTAATAGAATAAATCGTGAGTTGGGAACATTAAGAAACCTAGCTATTAATCAAGACTCTTTAATTAAAATATCAATCGAGATGGGTGATCTTGAACAAGCTCAGAATTCACTTCGTGAATTTGAGCAATTGAACAATCAATTAAAAGACAGATTTGTTAATTCTGTGTATCTTTTTGATAAGGCTTTATTATTAAAAACTAGTCCTCGAGCTCACAATCGGGTAAAAGCTGAAGAAATATTAAGACAGATTCTTGAAGAAGAGGATTTGCATTTTGAATTATTAATAGGAGTCTTGCTCGGATTATGCGAATTGTTGCTTACTGAATTACGAATTACTAATGATACAGAAATTTTCGAAGAGATAAGACCGTTTATATCCCGACTTTTAGATTTATCTGAAAAATCACATTCATTTTGGATTTTGGGAGAGACTTACCTTCTCCAAGCTAAATTA
>JBHLRA010000078.1:0-2931 GCA_048883045.1 Candidatus Thorarchaeota archaeon
AATAAGAATATCTTAATTACTGGTGGAGTAGGTTTCATAGGCTCTCATCTATTTGAAAAATTAGTTGAAAACAACAACTTTGTATTGATTATAGATAATTTTAGTAGTCCTTTTTCTGAAAATGAAATAATTTTTTCAGATATAACCAAAAACTATGAAATTAAGAAGGATTTCAATCTAATAAAAGGAAATTTAGTAGATAATTCAATTCTTACTAATATTGATTATGGCATCGATATTATTTTTCATTTAGCAGCTATACCAGGAGTCAGATATTCTATTAAGAATGCAGCAGAGGTTACAAATAACAATATTATCAGCACAGTTAATATCTTTGAAAACGCATTAAAAAAAGATGTTAAGAAAGTTGTATTTGCCTCATCTTCTTCAGTCTATGGGAATCCAACTTATACTCCTGTTGATGAAAATCATCCAAAAAATCCAATTTCTCCGTATGCTGTTTCAAAATTATCTTGTGAACTTTATGCTGATTATTATTTTCGAGAATTTAATTTGCCTGTAACTTCTCTTCGGTTCTATACAGTCTATGGACCAAGAGGTCGACCTGATATGGCAATTAGGATCTTTATAAATAATATTTTGCACGACAAACCGTTAAAAATATTTGGTGATGGAGAACAGATTAGAGATTTTACATTCATATCAGATATTGTTGATGGTTTAATTTTGGCTGCAGAAAGGGGAGAATCTTCTGGAGAAATATTCAATTTAGGATGTTCGAATCCAATTACTTTAAATCAATTAATCGAAAAAATGTATGAAATAACAGAGAAACCAAAGGATATTCATTATATAGAAAAACAAAAAGGAGATGTAAGAGTTACACATTCTAATATAGAAAAAGCACAAAAAATGCTGCAATTTAACCCTAAAGTCAAAATAGATGAGGGTTTAAAGAGGACTTATGAATGGCAGCTTGAAAATTTAGAGTAAAAATAGAAAAAATTCAATAATTTAACGATGAAGGATATTAAAATAGAATTAAATAGATTTCTTTATAAATTAAGAGAGAAAATTAATCTCATCTTCTTTATCTTATCTGTATTTTCCATATTGTTTGTTTTTTTTAATTTATTGGGGGTATTTCCTGTATTTTTTTACCCAATTAACTTGTTAAGCACACTTTTTATTCTATTGTTTTTACCTTCATATCCAGTTTTTTATATTGTATTAAAGAAAAAGGAATTTTCTTTTTTAGAAAAACTAAGTTTAACAATAGTAATGAATACAGTGTTTTACATTCTTTCAGGATATATTGGTAATTTTCTAGGTATTCCCGTTACAGGGTTTTTTTTCTTTATCGTCTTAATAGTATGTTATTCGATTATTGTATTATATATTATATATCGAGAATTTACTTCTGGAGAGAAAACTTTTTTTAAAACTGTAAAATCTTTAGACAAAAATTCTAAAAAAATCAAAGAGTTTTCACTATTTAAATACCTTAAAAATGTATTTCCCTTGAATGCGGTATTACTGATTTTATTTATAGTTCTAATTTGTGTTCTAAATATTTTAAGGGTAAGTTATTTTGCAGGTACAGATCCATGGAAACACATTTTCAATAGTAAAATAATTACAAAATTTAATTTTTTACCCCTCGATAATTACGAGGGGGGTATGGGATTAAATATTATTGAAGCTGTTATCGTTTTTTTCTCAGGCGTAAACCATATTCTTATTCCACGATATTTTTTGTTATATACATTATTTTTATCAAGTGTAATATTTTATAATATCTCAAAAAGGATCTTTAAAAGCCAGAATTTAGCTCTTTTTAGCGTTTTTATCTTAGAATTCTCTTCTTTAGGATTTTCAATAATGATGATTCAATATTGGCCCTCTGGATTAACTTTGATAATGTGTTTAATGATATTTTTCATTTTATATATAAGATTGCAAAAATTTATCCAATTCGACCGTCCTGATAAGCAAATGATCTTTAAAGATATTTTTCTCACGTACAGTTTAGTAGCTTTAATTTTTATATGTGCTTTTTTAACTCATGTAATAACAGCTACAATTTTCTTGTTTTCATTTTTATGGTTATATTTAATTTACTTTTTAAAGGATCACAGACGTGGTGTTGATTTTTTCTTGTTTGTGGGATTATTCGGGTTTTTATTAATTCTGAATTTCTTTGGTATTGGAAGGGATTATATCGGATTATTTATTCCATCTAATCTTCCTTGGTACTTTTTAATTGGAATCGGTATCGTAGGAATCATAGCAGGTGCTTATCTTTTCTGGAAGATACAAAATACCATTGCATTTACTAAAGGTAAATATAAATCAACTATAATGGGGAAGACAAGTCCAATTTACAAAAGAATTGAAGATAAAATAATAATTCCGCTTATTTTTAGTTTGATGGTATTAATAACCATTGTCATGTTAGTAATAAATATTTTCTTGTTTAATTTTGCAACAATCAATATATTAAACATCTCTGAAATCATACTATTTAGTGTTTTTGCATTATGGGGTTTAATTGTATTTCAAAAAAAGCCAAAAGGTAAAGTTTTGATTATTTGGGGGGCATTTTTCATTGTTATATTAGTATTGGGTCTTTTAATAAACTTATTTTTTGTCAAGATAACAGTATGGGAAAGAATTTTGTATCTTATCCCACCTATAATTGTCATAGGGTTTATTTCATATATTTATAAGCTTATTAAGTTGAATTCAATACAGCTTATACGTATTAAATTGGTAATTTTACTAATTATTACGTTCTCATTATTTACAACTTACTTTAATGAGTCAGTAAGTATAGAGATATTCAATACAAAACATAGAGAGGTGAGTAGTCTTCAGTGGTATTCAACTTATACTTCCAATGAGAATATTGTTTTATCTGAATTTGGGTGGGGATATGTTATTGATTATTATGATTATCCTTTTGACGAT
>JBHLRA010000078.1:3031-6097 GCA_048883045.1 Candidatus Thorarchaeota archaeon
TTAAAGTTTTGTTTTTCAGTTAATATCTTATTTTTATCACCTTCAATCTTTACAAGTTGGGGTACTTTTCCAGTTTGTCCAACTTTGTTTTCTCTAGATATAAATGCACCTATAAGACCCTCGATATCATCTACGGCATCTAATCCCTTTTTTATGGATCTTTCAATATCACTCCCTTTTACTAAATTACATATTTTAGTAGCAGCAGCGTCTGCTAATGCAGCGTTTTTGGCAAATATAGTTACAGCATCAGCTTGCCCTAGACTAATTGCATGTCCTATTGTTGCAGAACTTGTTCCAATCCCGAGAGGACAATCATGTTCTTTTATTAAAAATCCTAGATTGAGGTTCAGTTCATTGTCACCAGCATATAATGCAATAGTTATTGCTTTTTTAGAATCAATTGCTATTTCTCCTCCATTTTCGACTAAAGCAATTTTTGGAGGTTTAACATCAGAGGGACCATTATTAGCACCAGTTTTCATTGATTCTAGCATTAAATCTGCCAATGCTCCTGCTACAGCTGCCATAGGTCCTACATCGCACATATCTGCTGCTTTAACCATTATATTGATAATTTTTAAATCTGTTTTTACTTTAACAGGAGTAAAAGAATTTAAAAAGTGTTTATCTTTTGCCGTATAGTTCTCTAAATCGCGTCGATGACGTATAAGACTCCTTTTAGCTTTTAAAATAGCCTTTTTTGAATCAGATATAATTGTAATATCAGATTCTTTTTCTGAAAATCGTGTCTTGTAAGTTTTCAAATTAATATAAAAATTAAAATCATTATGATATTTGTTATCTAAAGAATCTAATTACTAAACAAATATAAATAAATATATTTACATTATCTATGTAAAAAAAATATCCCTTAATTATGAGTAAAGTTAATTACGAGGAGATTGTCTCTCAACTAAAATCTGACTTGAAAGCTGAATGTGCTATAGCAAATAAATATGGGATTATATTAGGTTCAGCAATAAAGGAGTTTGGTAAAGGAAAAGTTATTCCCCAGGGAATTCTATCGTTGATTTCAAATTCAAAAGATATAGCAAACGAGTTGAAATTAAAAAAGATTACTTCTTTTGCAGTAGAATCAGAAAAAAATAATTATTTATTCAATTTCAGTAAAAAATTGATCCTTATTTCCAAATTAAATTTGAGTGTGAATTTAGCAAAATTTATGCCAAATATTAGTGGATTTTTAGAGAAATTGAATGTAAGTGTAACAGAAGAAGATGTGAAAAACTTTTCTATCTTTGATTTTTCAAAGGAAGTCTCGAAAATTGAAGATACCTTAAAAAGTGAAAAAATAAATAAAGAAAAATATTCAATTATAAAAGAGTTAGTAAAATACATTTCGAGTTAAGGGTTAATAGTTATAATGTTAAAAAATAGTGGTGAAAGGTCATTTTAAGGCAAGTATTTGTTTATAGAGGTAATGAAATTTTATATTACAGGCATTTTGGAAAAGCTCTGAAGCAAGAAGTAATAGATCTTCTAGTTGGAGATATCATTGATGAAGTTTTAGTTAAATCGGAATCTAAAATGGATTATCATGATTATTATAAATTTAGAGTATCCTATATTACAGAAAGAGAAAATAACCTCATTTTTTTATTTGTAACAAGTTTAACTGATAAATTCGAAAACATAAAAAGAGAATTAGAAAAATGTAAAAGTGAATTCATTAGTTTATTTGAGGATATTTTACAACACCATGTTGATGCAAAAACCTTTGAAGTTTTTGATCCAACCATAGATTTGCTTCATAGGAACTTAAGACCTAAAATATCTATTGTGGGCTTTTCAGGAGTTGGAAAAACAACAATTACTAAATTAATAAGAGCTGATGAAATTCCAATGCAACATATACCAACAATTACGGGAGATATTGCGACTATAAAAATTGGAAAATTACACTTTCATTTGTGGGATTTCGCGGGTCAAGAACAATTTAGTTATCTATGGAACAATTTTATTAGGGGAAGTGATGCAGTTCTTTTAGTCACTGATTCTACACTAGAAAATATTGAAAAAAGTAAATATTTTTTAGAACTAATAAATGAACAAGCACCTAAAGCTCAATCTGCCGTAATTGGTAATAAGCAAGATTTAAAGGGTGCTTTAAATCCTGTTCAAATTGAAAAAATTCTAGGATTAAAGGCATATTCTATGATTGCGTTGGATCCAAAAAACCGCGATAAAATGATCCAAATTATTGCTGATGTCTTAGAAATGAGTGCAGAGGTTTCTCCCCTTTTAAGGCCTTTACTTGAGAGAGATAAATTAACAGAAGAAGCAGTAAAGGCACTTAAGGAAGCTAATTTTAGCAGAGCTGCATTCTTATTTGATAAAATCAGTGATTTATGTATAGAATTAGGAGATGATTCGTTGGGAAGGGAATTCTTTAATAAAGCACAAAAAATTAAAGATATGCTTGAGAAGGCAGAAGCAGCCCCAACAACTCCAGCTACAACAATAGAACCTAAAATGACTACAACTCCTATTGCTGATAAAACGCCCATACAAATCGAGAGACAAATATCTCAAGAATCAAAATTACCACCATCTCCCAAATCACCCACTCAAGATCAATTAGTAAGGTCTCTCGAAAAATTACAGAGGGGAAAAAAATTAGAAGAACAACCAATATTTAGAAAACCATCAGATATTTTAACAAGTTCCAAAAAAGAAGAAACTCCAAAAGTAAATGTTCAAGAAATTAAAACCCCAATAGGGACCAAAACTAAACCAGAAGGAATTAGTTTAAGATTAGACCCAGAAGATTTTATGGTAAAACCAAAACCAAAATCAGTAACTTTTGTCCCTAAAGACGCATCAAGTAAACTTAAAATCTCTACAAATAGCCTTGTTAAAAATGTTGAAGAACCAATAGCCACTAAACCCATTGCACCAATGAAATTAATGGACGAAAAAGAAAAAGTAAAACCCCCTCAACCAAAAACTCCTATGATTCCAAAAAGTACCCCTGAATCTAAAATAGAACCAACTCCTTTTACTGCGAATACTACAATTCAACCTAAAATAGAACCAACTCCT
>JBHLRA010000078.1:6197-12322 GCA_048883045.1 Candidatus Thorarchaeota archaeon
AACTCCTTTTACTGCGAATACTACAATTCAACCTAAAATAGAACCAACTCCTAGTGTTCCGAAGACCACACTTGAACCTAAAATACAAATACCTTCATTAGGTCCAAAAACTACTCTTGGACCGACCGTTCCTCCAATAACCAAAGAAGCCAAAAAAGAACCAACAGTCTTGGAAGGAAAACAGAAAGAAGATATTAAGAAATCAATAATACAATTAAAAATGAAGAAAGCAGATATATCAAAGATGTTATTAGATCTCGATATGAAAGAGCTTACGGGGGAAATCACAACAGAAGAACTTGAAGAAAAGAAAAAGAAAATTGATATATATATCAATAAAATAATTGTAGAAATACAAGAATTAGAAAGTCTTTTAAAGGATTAGGCTCAATAGAAATTAATCTAATTTACCTTTAGAGCCTTTAAATATGAAGAAAAAAGATATCTTATCCTTAATATTTTTTCTGAGTTTGATTTTAATTATCATAATGGATAGTTACTTGTTTCTACCAAATCAAGTTTTAGTTGCTGCAGATTTGGGTATTTATTTTGATACAATTGGAATTATTATTGGAACGTATATTGTTGTTCAAGGGATATCTATCATTATCTTTGGGTATTTGACAGATAGAATTGAAAGGAAGAGATTATTAATATTTGCTGGTTTTTTATGGTCTCTTTCAGCAATAATGCATATATTAATTTCTAACATAATACATTTATATATAGCGAGAATAGCAGCAGCGATAGCTTCAGGAGTAACAGGTCCATTAGCAATTTCTTACTTAACAGATATTGTTTCATCTGATTCACGATCAAAACTTTTTGCGGGTTGGACCCTTATAACAACCTTAGGAAGTCTCGTGGCTGGACTAATTGCCTTGATGTTTAACCAAATTCCTTTTGATTTGATTGATGTTGAATCAGAAGGTATTAGAGCGAATATTGACTACATTAGAGTGTATTACGCGAATTTATTAAATACATGGCGTTTCCCATTTCTAATTTTGGGTTTAGTTGGATTAATTTTTACCATTCTAAATGTTTTTCTTACTCAAGAACCAAAAAGAGCAGCTAAAGATAAACTTCTGGAGGATATCCTAAGTGATGAAGAGCTTCAATATTCGTATCGTATAAAATTTTCAGATTTAAAGACAATTTTTAAAAGAAAATCAAATATATTCTTGACAATAAATTTTTTTGATGTAGTTGTCTCTGGATTATTGGTTGCTTACTTATTTCCATATTTTGAATTAGAACTGGGGATCTCATTTAGCGATCCATTGGGTTTAGCATCTATTATTGTATTGATTCTTATTATTGGTCCTATTGGATTTGTAATTGGTCAATTTGGATTAGCGCACTTAGGTGATAAGAAAGTTCAAAAAGGGGATTTAACAGGACGAGTAAAGATCGCAACTATTTGCGGAATCCTTAATATTCCTTTCATTTTGATAGGATTTATGATGAAGCCTAATGTAGCGAATCAAACTTTCTTCTTAAACAATATAGCTGTAAATATAGTAGGTTTTTGGTTTTTATGGATTACTTTCGGACTTTTTCTTGGAATAGGTCTTGGTTTTTCATTGGGTATTGCCCCAAATTGGTATTCTTCTCTAATTGATGGAAACTTACCAGAACATCGAGGTACAATGGTAGCAATGGGATTATTTATTGATACTTTTGGTCGTGCTTTGGGAGCCGTTTTAGGAGGATTTATTGTGAATTTAACAGATAGTTTTTCATTGACAATAATATGGTCTACATTAATTTTTGGAATAATATCAACTTGTTTTTGGATTCCATTATTTTATACTAGTGAAAAAGATTATACATATATAAATGAAATAATGAAAGAGAGATCTACTACTTTAGATAAAACTCGAGATTAAATGAAACTTTTTATATATGTATCAGGGACATTAGCTTCTCCCATTTTTATTCTTTTTTTATTTCCATGATAATCAGAACCACCGGATTTAATCAGATTAAAATCATTAGCAATTTTCCGATAGTAATTCGGAAAGTATTGCTGAGCCCAATCTGCTTTATCGGTGTTATAGTAAGGTCTATTTTTTGCATATGTATATTCTACTTCAATACCTTCAATCCCGGCGTCTATACAAAATTCTATAAAATTTTTTCTATCAGAAACTTCATATATTCCTGGATGTGCTAAAATTGGAATACCGCCTACAGATTTAATTAACTCAATAGATTCTTCTAAATTCAACTCAACTTCTCTATCGACAAAAGCATCGCCACCTATACTTATCATTTTGAAAAGTTCATTTTTAGTTTTTCCTTTAACTTTTTCAGGATTATTTTTTTTCATTATTTCAACAATATGAGGGCGCCCCACTACTTGATTTCCAGCAACAGCTTTTACATCTTCAAATGAGATTTCGTACCCAAATTCATCTTGTAAACGTTTACAAATTGCTTTTTTCTGTTCTAATCGTCCTTTGATTTGTTTATTGATTGAATTGTTCAATCTTGTAGAAGTATAATCGATGTTTAGGCCAATAATATGAACATCTATTAATTCTCTTATTGGTTCATGCCTAATTGAAATTTCTATTCCGGGAATTATAATAATATCCTTAGATTCCCCAAATGTCACTAATTCCTCTAATCCTGCTATGGTATCATGGTCTGTTATAGCAATTGCTTTTAATTTAAGTTCTAACGCATGTTCTATTAACTGCGAGGGAGTCTCCGAGCCATCAGAAGCAGATGAATGAAGATGAAGATCAATCATTACTATTAAGAATTTAATATCTGATAATATATTTGTTTAAAATTACAAAGATGAATAAAATTTACTAAGTAAACTTTATTAATTATTCATATTCAAAAGGATTATAACTCTTAAAGGAATGAGTGAGCATAATGGCAATAATCGTAATGAAATTTGGAGGTTCTTGTCTAACGGATAAAAAAGCTTTCTGTAAAATCCTTGATATTACAAAAATTTATTCAAAAGTAAAGAAAGTCTATGTTGCTTCTGCTCTGAGTGGGATAACCGATATACTTTCAAAAACAGCTGAAATGGTACAAGATGATAAGAATACAGATAAGAATATAGCTCTATTAGAAAAACGACATATTGATATAATTGAACAAATTTTCCAAGAGGATTCTGAGCATTACATTAAGGCAAAAGATTGGATAGATGACAAATTAAGTGAATTAGAAGATACATTTGTAGATATTAAAGAATTTGGATTAGAACCCTATTACAAAGATTATGTATTGAGTTTTGGAGAGATATTATCTACTTATATATTAAATCAATATCTTTTAAGTAATGGATTAGATTCTGAATATATTCCCGCAAATAAGGTAATTATAACTGATGATGAATTTAATAATGCTTATCCATTGTACGATTTAACAAATGTCCGTATAAAAAATCATTTGATACCATTATTAGAAAACCCAAATAAAGATACAATAATATGTTTAACGGGCTTTATTGGAAGAAATAAAATAGGTTATATCACAACATTGGGAAGGGGTGGTTCTGATTATACAGCTACTATTGTCGCACGCTCTTTATATAATATAGGTGAGGATAAAAATATTAAAGTCATTTTATGGAAAGATGTTGATGGATTATTAGCCATAAATCCCAAATATGTACCTAATTCTTCTCTTATAAAAAATTTAGATTATAATGAAGCGAAACATATTGCTAACTTTGGAGCAAAAATCCTTCACCCAAAATGTCTAGAAGCAATTGAAAAAGATAAAATTCCCCTCGAAATAAGAAATTTTGATAAACCCTTAGAGATTAACTTTACAAACATTTCAGACATCTCTGATAAAGATCAAATTAAGGGGATTTCTGCAGTAGAATTTGCAACAATTATTACCGTCAGCTCTGGAAGTATGGTTGATGTTCCTGGAGTTTTAGCTAAAATATTTAAAACTATAAGTAAAAATCAAATAAGCGTTTCATTAGTAGCTCAGAGTTCGTCTGAAATATCTACATCTTTTATTATAGATGAAACGGATGCCAATAAAGCAATTCAAGCTTTGAAAAATTCAAAATATTTCTCAGAATTCTTTGAAATTAAATGGGAAAATGTAGCAGTGATCAATATAACAGGCTTAAGAATCCTAGAAACTAAAACAAAAGCTGAAATATTTAACGCATTATGTAGAAAAAATATTAAAGTTAAAGCAATTTCACAGAGTCATGATGAATTGAATTTATCTGTTGTTATAGATCGAGAAGAACTAGTTGATGCTATTAATGTTATCCACGATGACCTTTATGAAGAATTCGAGAGTTTAAATTGAAAACTATAAAAATCTGAATTATAATAGAAATAAATAATGAATATAACTGAGATAAAAAAATTTATTTGCAAAAATTAAGTCCTTGAATCGATAATCCGACGAGTCAGTTCAGTAAAAGCATCATCTACATTAACACCCGTTTTAGCAGAGGTTTCAATATATATACTTCCCTCGCTTTCTGCAAAAGAACGAGCTTCATCTCGATCAATGACTACTCCAACGTCTTCCATTAAATCTGCTTTATTGCCGATTAAAACAAATGGAATGTGACCTGCGAATTGACGAATCTCCGTAAGCCATTTTCGAATTTCATTATAAGTCTGTTCTCTTGTTAAATCAAATACTAATAATGTTCCAGCAGCACCCTTGTAAAATGTACTACGAATGAATTCGAAACGTTGTTGCCCACCAATATCCCATATAGAAAGAGTAGCGATTTCACCTGGTCTAAATTCTACATCTTTAGTTAAGATATCAACCCCTACTGTTAATTTATAGTTTGCTTGAAATCGGTTTTTGATGAATCTCTGGACTAAACTTGTCTTTCCCACCGCAGCTGCTCCAGTTAATAATACTTTTAATTTAAAACTTGACATAAAGCTTCACTCACGTCGGTTTTATATATCTTTTATTTTAATTTTTAATTAGTATATATAAATAATTATTATAGTTTCTATTTAAGAATTTTTTTAATTTATTAATATGGATTTGAATAAAGATAAAATAATTTCTGAATATAAATATTTTTACATAATATAAAACTGGTTTTTATACAATTCTGTGCTTTTTAAATTGTGTAAATGGAGTTCAAAAAGAGTAAAATAATTTTAAGGTCTGATATAAAAATTTCCATAAAAAAAGTTAAACCACTAAAAGAACCTTACATAAGAACACACTCTTTAGTTTCTTAGGCATTTAATTAATAAATGAATTTAAACTTCAGTATATAGGTGTGTGAAAATTTATACAACTATATAATGCAAATAATCTCATGTCAATAATTTACTTTACCAAAAATCCGGATAGAAAAAGATTTGTGCAATCGTTGCTAACCAGGTTTATAAGTGAAATTGAAGGAAAAGTACTTATAAAAGTAAATCTTGTTTCTTATAACCCATATCCTACGACAACTCATCCTGAAATGATTGAAGCTGTGTATAATCAAATTAAATCTAAAGCTTCGGAAATTATTTGCGGGGATGGTCATGGTTTAGATGTAGCTGCAAAAAAAATTGAAAATCACCCAATTTTAGAAAAATGTAAAGAATTAGGTATTCCATTCATAAATTTTTATGAACATCCTTTTAAAAAAATAAAAACTTCTCGAGGATTTACATTAAAGGTTTCTGAAATCCCATTTCAACAGGACTATATAATATCTCTTCCAATTTTAAAAGATCATTTTGTTGTAAACCTTACTAATGCATTGAAAGATAAATTTGGATATTTCTCTAAAACTGAGCGTTTAAAAATGCATACAAAGGTTAAAAATATTTCTAAAGGAATTGCTGAATTAAATACTGTAATCAAATCTGATTTAATTATATGTGATGCCTTGAAAGTTTTAATTAAAGCTCAAGAATTTAGACATGGTGGAATAGAAAAAAATCTGGGTTTTATTTTTGCAGGAACAGATCCAGTTGCTTTAGATTATTACGGATACGAATTATTGAACCCAATTTCAATAAAATTGAAAAATCTCGAAAATCCTTTACAAATTAAATATATAAAATATGCCTTGGATTATAACGTTGGTTCTAAAGATTATAATTTAGAGGAATTAGATTTATAACTCTTAATATTTTTATCTGGAAATA
>JBHLRA010000079.1:0-12153 GCA_048883045.1 Candidatus Thorarchaeota archaeon
CCTGATTTAATTACATTTCTTAAGTCTTTATGCCCTCCTTTAATTGATGCTAATCTTTTTTCTAATGCTTTACACACATTAAATTCATTTTCTTTTAAGGTTTTCATCACTAAATTCTTAATTGCTTCTGCTGATTTTTGTGCTCCTTTTCGTTTATTAAGAAATATTAGAACTTGACCATCTTTCTCAAGTGTTGCTTTTGTTAGTCGTTTTATTGTAGAATCTTTGTTTTGGGTAATTTCAATTTTATAATGCAGTGGCACAGGGCGCTCATCAGAAGAGATCAATATTGTCTCATTACCAAGAGAATTCAACCAGGAGTTAAAGAATTCAGCATTAGCAATAGTTGCTGAAAGACCAATAATTTGAGGATTATGTAGAAATTCATTTAAACGAACGATAAGAGATTCTAATCGTGGACCACGATCAGATTCTCCAATAATATGAATTTCATCGATAATTACAGTAGAAATTTCAAAAATCCATTCTTTATCATAGAAGTTTCGCAGAATGGAATCCATTTTCTCATAGGTAGTTACGATAAGATCGGCTTTTTCTAATTTTGTGTCATCCACTTCGTAGTCTCCTATGGAAAGCTCTACCCTTACTCCAAAACGTTCATATGCTTTTTTGAAATGAAAATATTTCTCTGTAGCAAGAGCCTTAAATGGGACTAAATAAATTGATTTACCAAATTTTTGAAAAACATTATTAATAGCACATATTTCCCCTATGAGAGTTTTTCCACTTCCCGAAGGTGAACAAACAAGGAACGATTTCCGAAAAAAAAGCCCTCTTTTAATAGCCTCTTTTTGAATCTTCCTTAATTGAAATATTCTACCTTCAAATAGGACTCTTAAAATCCTCTTATCAAAGATAAATTTGAAGATTTCACGGTCATTTGTTGACTCAAGCTCTTCTTCCTCAATCTTATCTGTATAATCTGTTAACGTTATGAAAAATCACCATTATTAATAGGGATTGGTCCATTTCTTCATGAGTTGGGTAAAAGTCTCAGAATCTCTGGATATCTCGATACTTTTTATAACGCCAATATTTCGAATATCCAATTTCGAATTTAGATAACAAATTATCGCATGGAGAGGGTCTCCATGTAAATGAAGATGAGGTAAATGAATATCATTACGTTTATTTTCTAAAATACAATTTTCCACACCCACTATTATTTGTTTTTTACATAAAGGACATATAATAGATCTCTTGGAGGTATGCTTCACTTCTTCCTTATTTTTAATTTTTCCAAATACGACTACGATATTTTATCACATTTACTCTTTGATATTCATATAACAAGCCAAATTAATATAAAAGAAAAAAGAAGTACTGTCTATTTTTTTCTTTATAAATGGGGAATTGATTGAGGTATGATACTAATGACTTTGTTGCAAGGAAAGCCAGATCAAATAGAAAAAGAAAATGAGAAATCAGGAACCAAATTAGATCATGAAAGAAGTCTAATTACAAGTATTGTTAAGGAAGAACTAACTACACTCAAAGGAGTTGGGCCTCGTACGAAAGAAATTTTACAAAATGCAGGAATCTTCTCTATAGCACAACTTGCTCAAATGACGGACACGAATTTGATTCAAGTGGGTGTTGGTCAAGCAACAGCAAAAAAAATTATTACTGGAGCTAAAGAACATATACATAAAAAGAACTTAGATGCCTATGTTCAAGTTGAAAATCCTTTAAATAATAATAATGAAGAAAGTGAACCGTTAATAGTAGATGATGATCCTTTCTTCGATTCAGATATTGATGAATTAGAGGATGATGGAATTACGGTCTTGAATTCAGATGTTATAGATTATAAGCAAAAAAATTTGTACAATGATAAGACTGATACCGGATTCGCTGAAAAATCTAATTATTCACATTTAACAGATAGTAGCAGTTTAAAGAGAGATATAAAAGAAAAAGATGAAATTAGATCTAAACTTATACCTGTTGAAACTAAAGATGCCGAATTTTTACCGCAATTATCAATTAAGGGATCATCACCATTACAAGAAGAATTTACTTATCAGAATAATTATTATTCTATTCTGGAAAAGTTAAATAATAAAATTAAACCCTCTGATTTTTACGTTATCAAGAAAAATCAGAAATTACGATTGAAATTTGTAGGGATTGATGCAATTGCAATAAAGCTTATTCGTATCAAAGAATTTCTGGATGTAATTTGTATTGTGCCTATCTTATTAAGTAAATTAAAGGGAAATTTTACCGTTTCAGAAGGATTCATTGACTATACCTCCATAAACGAGAATGAAAATCTTTTCCAAACCAAAAAACAAGCGCAGTCATATATAACATCACTTAAGAGAGCGGAACAAACCATTTCTAAAGACTTAGCAAATAATGGAGAATTATTGTACTACATTGCAAAATTTTTTGATATAAATATCTCTTCTGAGAAAACTATCACTAATAAAATGCTATATCTGCACTCAGGACCAGTACAGTATGAAGTGTTAATAGAGCCTATAATAGTATGTCAAAATTCGGTAGGTTTTACTGAAAAGCTTATCCCATTTGCCTACATACGCGAGGTGAATATCCATGTTGTTCCTCTCTCTCAAGTGTCTGATCTATTGTCATATTTGGATCAAAAATATTTTTTTATTGAAACATATTCAGAAAAGCAAAATGCAATTATTCTCAATAATAAAGCTGATACTACTTTTATGAAAGAAATAAGGGTTGTTTCAGTCCCATTTATTATATATGGGTTTATATTTTTGTTGATCTTCTTGTTTCAAAGATTTTCTCTCCTATCTTTATTGATTAACATTGGGTGTGGAGTTGTAGGGCTATACATTGTAGTAATTGGATATATATATTTGAAATTAACACATCAGAAAAAAGAAATTAAACAACAGTTTGCAGTACCATATTATAAGCGAGATTTGGGTCTGAATGATGAAAGACTATATTTAATTAGACAACAATTTACTCCAAAGTTAATGGAGCAATTTGGTTATGAAATTTTAGGTAAAGGGTCAGATTCTGCTCTAATGGAAAAAGTAGAACAAGAGAATGTTGAAAATTACCTTACAGATAAAGCAATGAAAAGACAGCTAGAACAATCGAAATTATTTGAAGAAGAAACTACTCCCTATTCGGATTCTCCCAGACCTAATATAAGCCCAGAAGCAATAGATAAATACAGCTCATTTTTGGAGGACTGATAATAATAAAAGCGGTAAGTTTATTTAAAATCACCTTCATGGCAGGCTTAATCCTCTTATTTCTTTCAATGTTTGTAGAGTGGTATTCATTTCAAATATATTCTCTTGAAAATGAGCTGTTAGTCTCATGGCAATACAATATTTTTAAGGATTGGTCAACAATTTTAAGTAGTTCTCAACTCAATTTGGCATTACGTCCTAAAGACCTTTCTATCTCACTTCCTTTAAATATTATTTTCTTAGGGTCTCTTGTCCTCTCTGGATATGTTATCCTTTTTAAAGATATTGAAAGAGTAAATCCTATATCAATTTGTCGACCTTATAGCTATGTTTTAGGAATGACGCTACTACTCAATATGTTTTATGTTATAATCTTTCCTGTGATGTATTTGATACCCCAAGAACTTTATTTTCCTTTTATTAAAATAATAGATTTCGAACAGAATTTTATTTATTTATTTTCAATTGATTTAGGATATATCTTTCAAGTTATTGCGTTCATGCTTATTTTTCCATTTCCTATTTATTATTATCATATCACCCATAAATATGATAATGAAGAAGAAAATTATGTTAAAAGTTTAATTCAGGAAGCTCAAGAACCTATAGATTTAGATAAATGGATAGCTCAAGAACAGCTAAAACTTCAGAATTCTGGTAAAAAAATACAAGAGGAGGATTTGAATATATTAATAAAAACATTTATTGAGGGTGAATCTTGAGTGAGTATGACTAATATTTCAGATATGAAACTGAAAAGCTTAATTCAAGTTTGTAAAGAAACCAAAAATACAAAAAAGTTAGCCGTAGTAAGTTTTATTTTAACAAGTAATCAACTTGATGAAATTGGAATAAAGTTAGGATATCGTAAAAGGAACAAGAATTCAGGAGAAACATTGTTAGAATATATGACAAATGTAAATAAAATATTCATTAATACACTAAATATCCCTATTTTTCGAGATACAAACCTTGCTATTATAGAAGAATGTGAACCCCTTTTTCTAATAACTAAAGGTGATATTCCATTTGAACATATAAAAAAGATGTTTGTTGTTTATTACGATTTACGCAAATTAAATGTTCCAAACCTTTACAAGGAGTTTAAAGATGAGAATTTTACAGGAAATCCACACATAGGACTTTTTTCATTTTTATCATCAGGAAATAGGAGTAGAAAAAAAGATGCAAATAACTTAAAACCGCTAATAATCCACCAAATCAGAAATTTGCAACATCTAAATCAAAAAGAACTTGAAAGAGAATTTAATTCTGAAAAATTAGAGAACTCAATCCATTTGCAAGCCATAAAAAATTCTCTTGAACGCAAAGGAAAGAGGGGAATAATGATTCAAGGACCGTTAAAACAAAATATTTTATATCAAAAATCAATCGAGAATATTTATACTTATTTTCTTATTGGACTGATTATTCTAACCAATTCATTATGGATGATATTACTAATCGAGCTTAGTTATATCCCTATACAATTCAGTAATTTAAGCCATTGGCTATTTATCATTTTTGGAGTTGCCGGAGTTTTAATTTTTCTTTATATTAAACAATTTCGAACAGAGGGAAAATAAATTTGGTAAAAACGTATATTCCAGATGAAGAAGAATATTTTACAGAAAATTCAGATAAAGCTACAAGAAGAAAAAGAGTTGAAGATAAACCTAAAAAAAGTAAGCAATATTTTGATATATGGGATGTACATCCTTCTTTTAAAGATATTAATAATAAAACATCCATAATAAAAACGATTTCACTTTTAATCCTTACATTTTCAATTATATTCTTTTCATATCTCACTAATCATAATTTCATTTACTCAATTATAATCGGATTGGTATTTAGCGGTATTCTTATTATCATTTTCCATGATGAGTTCTTTTTACTCAGAAAGATATTTCCATCTTTATTTTCACATAAGTTAACATTCAATCCATTCAAACAATTAGTGTTCTGGTATGATAAGAATGACCAAACCATATTGTACTGTACCAATAGAAACGATCTTTCAAATATTGCTCTCCAAATTTTTAGAGTTGAAGTGATTCCAAAAAATGTGCACCCTAAAATAGAGCATTTTATTAGGGCATTAAGTTCAGAAGAAATACGGATCCCATTTTCATATCAAATTGTACAAAAGCCAAAATTAGATATTTTTGGAAAACAAACAACCCGATTTTCTTCCTTACGATCCACTAATTCATATACTACCTCTATCTATTTCTCTGTATTTTATCAAATAAATGGAATTCTTACTGATCGAAATCTAGATAAACTCAGACATTATATTAAGAAATTTTCAACAATATTGAAAAGTAATTTTATTGCGACATTTCATCATTTTAAAATCACATTATTATCAGATACACATCTCATAAATGCAGTAAGAACATTTTTTCTTAAGACAGATGTTCCTGAAGGAACTAGAGTAGTAGATAAAAGAATTATGTTAAATGGAAGTACGATCAATGTTCTTGCGAGATTTATGTTTTGTGTGATAATTATGATTTATTTTTCATTTCATTTTTTTAAGCTTCAAGTTCCATTTTTATTTATTATAGCTATTAATTTCAGTATTGCATTTTGCCTTTTAATAATCTGGTGGCGCTCCATTTTTTTTCAGATAAGTAAAACAAAACTGATTCGAGCTGATAATCTTGCTGTCGTTAACCCGTTTCAAGGTATTCGATTTTATAGGTTAAGAGAATTTCCCTATAGTCTGTTTCTTCATATTGACAACCAAATCTTATTAGGAATGAAAATGGTAAATCTCAAGTATATCAAGAAGAGACCTTATAGTTATATGGAAGGTTTTTTTGAAGATCTAAATAGTCACATGCTTTCATACAGCTACACTTTAAAAAATAAACCAATTGGATATCATGAATTTCATCGACATGGATTGGATAATGTACAAGAAAAAATACAGCAGAATTTACGGTGGGGAGGTATTGAAAATAAAAATGATGAGGAACAATGGCTTAGTGAAAGGCGTGGTATGTGGTACAGTATCTTTACTCTTTCGGTTCATTCATATAAATATCTTCCTAAAGTAAGCCAAGAGCATATTAAGGATTTAGAGGAAGAACTGCTAAATAAGCGACTTATACTTAAAGGGGCGTTTCATTCTCAATTTCAAAATTATAAAATAGAAGATTTACACTCAAAGCAGTTATTATCCGGATTTTTGTTTTCGACCTTAAAGAATAATTATTTTAGGTTAAATGGCACTCAACTATACGAACTTATGATTCAAGGAGTTACTCTAACTCCACTTAATATTATACCCGATGTCTTAAAGAAAGGTATCGTTACTAAAATAGCTGCTGAATTCAATACTCCTCTCTTTTTAAATAATTATATAACGTTTGGATATACTGAAAATACGGAAGTATTAGAACGGGAAGTACCCGCAGGATTTACTTTAGATCAACTGAAAAATTTACTCATTGTAAATGGTACCACAAAGCACCGTAAATTAATGTCTATGAAAATAGTTACCGAATTAGTCAGAACAAATTATCCATGCTTAGTATTTGATTTTGATGGCATCTGGTCAAAATTGCTAAGTTATTTTAAAAAATCTCATTTCTTCAATAATATTCTTTACTTTAAATTGGGTAGTGCATTTACTGTTGATCCTCTTACGTCAGAGATCCCCTTTGATGCGAATAATCCTGAATATCTTGAATATATGTATGATTGTTTTGCAATCGCGTTCAAAAAAGACCAGAGATTTATTGAAATGTTTCGATCTTTTGTTATGAATAATCCAAATAAGGATATTCAATCGCTGAGTCTGGAAGCAAAAACTCAAAATGAATGGCAAAAAAGACCTATGACGGACTCAATTTTAGAGTTATTTACAAATTTCACTCATCAGGAATTTTCTTTATTTCAAGGTATTTCAGGTAAAAATAAAATTTATGCTCACAATTGTATACAAACAGAAAAAACGGTAATTCTCGATCTATCTGCTTTAAGGGATTTAGATAAAAAGGTATTTTGTGCCTTTCTTATAATTTCTAAGATTATTCATTATGTGAACCAATCAGAAGAATATCACAAAAAAATCATTGTAGTTCCTAATATAGATCTTTTTTTCAATGCAAATTATATAGACTGGAGAATGCATTATGGAAAAATTGACACATTCCTAGCCCCTCTTATTGATAAAGGATTTGGGTTCATTTCTTCAGCAAATCAAATACGTTATCTTCATTCTCATGTGTTTACCTATTTTAATAATTTAATATCATTTAGAACGACAGATAGGCGCAACATTTTAATATTAAAGGACTTGATGAATCTACAAGAACTACTTGGAACAGGGTATTATTCTTCTAATAGGAACAATACCTATCAATTTGAATATTTAACAAATATGAAAAATAATGAGATTTTGGTCAGAAGAGATGATATTTATCAATGTTTTCCAGTAACGGTCGATTGGGACTCTTTAAAGAAGGTTCCTGTACTTACTCATGATGAAATTGTCGCCTTTATGGAAAAACAAGGCTATAACATATCCCAGAGTGAACAAACAATTTTAAAACGCGCAAAAAGAACTATCTTCGAAAAAGATTTGGCAAACTATTATCCCTATCTCAAAGAAGTTATTATTTTTCTTGATGAGGTAAAAAATTTCGATCAGATAGGTCATAATTATAAAGACAAATTAAAAAAACAACTCAAACAGTTTTTATATCCAAAAATCTCTCAAAAAACCAAAAATAAAGAATTCATTAAAAAAATACGAGATGGAATATTTGATCTTCTTGTAAAGCATGGATACTTAGTAGAAAGCCATCCAAAACGAGCGAGTGGAACAGAAACGTTAATAACATCATATGTGGTTGGTGAATCTTATCAAATTGCTTTAGATGATTATTTTGAAGCAAAAGGAAGAGCGAATACCGAAATTGATATAGAAGTACTTGAAAAAGAGTCTCAAGAATTTGATGAAATACCATCTAATTTAAAAACCGGACCTAACTCTCCGAAATATATAATTCAAAAAGGTAACTTAAAAGAAGCTTTTGCTCGGGAATTTAGCGACTTTAATTATGAGGTATTTAAAATTGATAAGTATATTGAAGAGAAAAATTATAATAATGCTTTGAAATTAGCAGGAGGGCTTATAAAGAAATACTTGGAATCTTTTTATCGACACATTTATGATACAGATCATTCAATATCGACTAATGATATGGAACAATTTATGACAATATTAGCGGATTCAGAAAATTTTCCCTTTACAAAACAAGAACTTCATGATTATTATGAAAAATATGCTATAATTAATTTCAATCATGAAAATTTAAAAGAGATAGCCGAAAATGTATATCACCATATCTTCCAGTTCTTAGCGAAAATGTATAATTATATTTATAGAAAGTGAGACTATGGTAAAAGAAAATCTTAATTTATATCAACAAATTGAAAAAATTCTTTTTAATGAAAATAACTTAAATACATTAAAAAGCTCAATTAGTAGTTTGAGTAAAGGAGCTCTCACCTCGAAAAGAGTAAAAGAACAAATAATCGAGTTTAGATTAAATGCTGTGAAAGAAATTGTGAAATTATTTAATTTTTATCATAAGCAGTTAACAATAGTAACTTCATTAGATGAATATTCAAGGATTCCACACAATCACAATGTAGAGCAAGAATTATCTGAAAAAAATCAATTTCTTCAAGAAGTTGCTAAACGACTACGAGATATTTACTCAAAATTAAAACTTAAATTAGAAAATGTTGCGTAAATTCTTTCTTCTCTTTTCAAATATTTGATTTCATATATAAAGGAAAAATCCTCTTTCTTTTTTCTTGATTTTTATTTAAATAAAAATGGTGAATTTCTAAGTTAAACCTAAGCTCATTATTAAAATTGAATAAAAAAGGATAGAACGAATATGACAATCTCAGAAGAAATAATTTCAAATTCTGTGGTATCGCTTAATGAATTGTTTCCAAATTCAACAAATCAGCTTATAAAACCTTTTAAACATTTAATAAATCCTGATATTCATGAAGGAATTTGTGTAGATTTTGAACTATGCGACAGGGAACAAAAAAACAAAGTAAATCCCCTCCTACGACTAGCAAGACCAGATGATGCAAAAGAACTAGTCGGAATATATAAAGAATTATATAATGGTACTTATCCCTATAAAGAGATGGAGGATGTTGATGAAGTTCGAAAAATGATACAGGATCCTTCAATTCAATGGATAATTTATCAAGATCCTTCTTTTAATATAGCGGGATGCGTTACTTTTGTCTTGGATTTTAACAATAAAAGGGGATATATTCGGGGTTTCATGCTTAAGAAGAGATATCAAGGATATCTTGATATTACGAAAGCTATGATTGGTTCTATGTTAGGAATGATCCATAAATACAAAAACGATGTCTACGTGTGGTATGTAGAGAATAGAACTGCTCATTCAAAATCTCAATATTCAATGTGGGTTTGTGGAATTGCTCCAATTGGATTTTATCCAAATAAAGATATTTTTTTGGGAAAAGTAGAATCTGATTTGATGCAAATCCTTTATGATGAGAAAGCTTTAAGAGAACTCAGGAGTAATATTGTTCCCCAATTAATACCTGAAGTTGAAAATTGCTATATCTTTAGTGATAAACGATATAATTTAGGAGAATATCAAATTGGAGAACCACATTTCACTTTAAATCAAAAAGAGATCTCACTACTCAAGAAAAATCTGGAAATAAAAGTAAAAAAGGATGAATTTGGGTATAAAAAAATTCAATTTTCATTTCCAGACACGGATTCTTATTTCAAATTTCTCTACACTCCTCAGGTGAACAATTTTGAGAAGACAAAATATAAAGTCAATAATCTTGAAGAATTATACGTATTTGTAAAGAGTTTTATGAAATACGGTCGAGAACTTGGAATAAGATATTGCGAGGCATTTATATCTGCATATAATTGTGATCATCAAAAGATTTTTTCAAATGCGGGATTATCTCCAAGAGGTTATGTTCCAAGTTGGAACTATAATAGTAGTATTGATGTTTTTGAAGATTATATTTTATTTAATTGGTTTAATGGGAAAATTTCTGATAATATTCAATTAATTGCTGAAGGAAAGGAATTATTAGATATCTTAGTGTTTGAAAAATCAGAACATATTAGGGATATTCTTGAAGAGAGGAGATTATTAAAAAAATTTCCAATTTTTTATGGATTTAAGGAGTAACTCACAAATATTTGGAAATACCCCAAAATAAGTAAACTCTCATTAATGACAGGATTAGGTTTTCTTAATATCTTCTATTTTTTATTATTTCACTTATTTTATTATATCTATCAAATATTAATGCATAGACTTTTAGCAATGAGTAGTAATGCCTTTTTATCAGATATTTTCTTGTTTATTTCAGATTTTTGTAGCCTAATTAAGTCGTGAATTTCATTTCTAGAAAGCCCTGAATCCTTGATTATAACAAGGATTATATCTTCAAGATCCATTTAAAACACAAAATAATAATATTTTAAATTATGTCGTTGTATATATCAAAAATAATTACTTTATAACACCTATTACTCTATAAATTTAGTAAATAATAAGAAAAAAAAAGAAAATACACTAAAAATTAAGATACTATAGGTAGCACACGTTGAGGTCTTCTTGAATTCCTAAACATTTTAATATTTTTTTCGATTTGTCTTCTGTTAGGATCATTTTTTAATTGTCTTTGTATATGCTCTAAAATTTCTTCCTCAGAGACTCCAATCTGCTCTAAGAATGCATTAACTTCCTTTCGTTTGAAATTATTTTCAAGGATTAATGGCGCTGAGATTTTTAAAGTCCTTAACCATTTTTTACGTAATTCTGGATTTTGACGAACTAACTCTGCATATTGATACGCATAGAGTATTCCTCCATAACGATTGAAATCATAAAATGTAGCAGCATGTACTACGTTACAATTAGTCAAGAGAGGATCGGAATGTCCTTTCTTGATATAATTTTTTGACTCAACTAGCTCAATGATGTCCTGTTCCCGATATGGGATGACATGGTAAGGAAGTAAAACTCGAGGAAGGGTTCCACTCTTGATTTCCTCCTCAGATAGATACCAATCGCAATCAAATTCATCAAAAAAAGAAGAGTCCAGTAGATCTGAGCTCCATTTTTTTATCATTTCTTCTTGAGGTATTTCGTAAAAATATCGAAAGATTTGGTCAGGAGAATATCCGAATAATACATATGGAATTTCACGCTTAATTGCTTCTTTTACTACTATACTATGGATTAGATCGGAACAGTAGTCGCATATATATCGTGTTAGAAATGTTTCATTGGAATTGTGGTTAAAAAAATGGAATTTGTATAACTTGGTAAAGGTAGGTATGCATTCTGCTTTTAATACATGATCAACTTGAATTTTTTCTAAAGTATCCTTTATGTTTTCTTTTGCAATATCTGTCATAAATCCTGTATCCGACGTTACACATAAAGGAGTCAACCCTAAATCACTTACTAAATAATCCAAAAGAGCTGTGGAGTCTTTTCCGCCTGAATATCCTAAGATGCAATCATATTCTACCTTCCTATAATTTTTTTGCATCTCTATTACTACCTGATTCCAGTTTTCAAGTGCCTTCAGCCTTCTCTCTCTGCTGATTTCAGTTCGAGACCAATTGATATTTTCGTGGTTCTCATCAGTACAAAATCCACATAAACCGTCGTTATCAAGAGTGACTCCTAAAAATCCATCAGGCAATATGCAATTTTTGCATATATTTTGCTGATCTATCATTTTAATATGATAGAGATATAAATATTTAAAGAAAAAAACTGAATTTTGGGATTATTTAGTTCTATTTTTTGTATAGACCAAAGAAAATGATCAGAAAAATAATAATATCTATAGTCTCCACTATTACTAAATA
>JBHLRA010000080.1:0-6066 GCA_048883045.1 Candidatus Thorarchaeota archaeon
CACAAAATTATAACAATTTATTTGATCGTTCAGGAAATATTACTTCAACAATTTTTTTAAATGGTAAGGCAATTGGAGTTTGGGATACTGAAGAAGAACCCGAACCTCTAATTAAATTTTATTTATTCCATTCACTTGAAAATGAATTACTTGATAAGCTCTATTCTGAAGCTAAAAAAATTGGAAAATTCTTCTTTGATACTACTGTTAATGTTAAAAAATGTGAAAAAATGACTCCATTAACAGAACGAAGAGCCGGAGGATTTATGACACCTCTTAAAAATATTTAAAATCAGTTATTTCACACAAGTATAATTCTTATCAATTTTGTGTAATTTTCAATTAAACTATTTATACACCTTAAACTAATTTAAAATGCACATATTATATTTCACATAGATATAGTTTATTTATGAGGAGAAATAAGGAGGATAATATTGAGTATTATTATTTTAGGAGCTTGTGGAGAAATTGGGAGATATATAGCATATGATCTAGTAAAAAGTGGATTTAATGTTACTTTAGCAGATATAAGGGAATTTGAAGGCAATAAGATTGCAAAGAAGTTAGGTAGCAGAGCCACTTTTCAAAAGTTAGATGTTATGGATTTTGAAAAGTTAGTAGAAATTCTCAAAAATCATAAATTAGTAATAAACAATATAGGTCCGTATTATATGTTTGGAGATTGGATTCCTCGAGCAACAATTCAAGCGGGAATAAATTATGTTGATATTTGTGATGATCATGATGCTACTCGAACATTTTTAAAAATGAATAAACTTATAGAACGTGAAAAGTTAACTTTTTTTATTAATTCAGGAGCATCGGCGGGACTAACAAATATAATGGCAAAAATGGGAGCAAATCAATTAGATAAAGTTGATTCGATAAGAGTTTTATGGTTTGAGGATAGTGGTGAAACCATTGGTTTTGGACAGTTAGCACATTGGGCTCATATTGCTATGGGAAAAGTCCCACAATTTATCAATGGCGAATGGACCAATAAAAAAGCTCTAACTGATAAAGAAGTTGTTGAATTTCCAGCTCCATTAGGATCTGTCCCATTATATTTCGTTGGGCATCCTGAACCCGTAACTCTCCCCCTCTATATAGAAACAAATGAAGCAATTTGTAAAGGAGGTATTCTACCTGAATCAGATATCCTATTAACTAAAATAATGGATAAATTAATTCCATTAAAACATGATAAGATTATGAAATTAGTCTGTAAATTCTTTCTGAAAATTCTTCCACTAATAACTGGGAAAGTGGAAGAAAGAGAGATTATTTCTTCTTTCAAAACTGATGTTATTGGTTTTAAAAACCAGAAGAATATACATTTATCATATGCAGTCATTGGAGAAGTTGCAAAACTCACTTCCGTACCAGCTTCAATTACGGCTCAAATGATTGTTAATAACGAAATAAACTCTCATGGAGTATTTCCCCCAGAAGGTTGTCCAGACTTAAATCTTGATAAAATGAAAAAAGAGCTGGAAAAAAGAAATATTATAATAATACAAAAAAAATATGAAACAATATGAATGAAAAATATAATGTTCTGTTTATCATAACTGACGCAATGCGCGCAGATCATATGGGTTGTGCTGGTAATCCAACAGTTAGAACTCCTAACCTCGATAGATTAGCTTCGGAAGGAGTTAGGTTTACAAATCACTTTTGTAATAACCCTATCTGTATGCCAAATAGAGCAACATTAATTACAGGAGTGTATCCGAATGTTCATGGTGTTAGAAGCAATGGAATGATTCTATCTAGAGACATTCCTACGATAACCCAAACGCTCGTAAAAAAGGGATGGTATACAGCAGCTATAGGAAAAATTCACCACCAATATTGGATAGGAGCTTTTAGCCATAAATACAGATCCGCAGAAAGTTTTACTGATTGGTCTCTTGATAGAGATGCAAGTTATCCTGTGAGAAAGCATTTTCCAACACCTTATTATAGTTATGAAGAAGTTGAATTGATTTCAGGAAATGGTACTGTGTGTGCAGGACATTATTTAGAATGGTTAGAAGAAAGAGCACCAGAAATAGCTGAAGATATGAAACGAAGATTAAGGAATTATGATTATATATTTAGTCTTTATTGCGATCCAATTCCTGAAGAATTCTATAATACTACATGGGTAAGAAATAGGACCTTAGCATTTCTAGAAAGACATTCAAGTGGAGATTATGGAAATAAACCCTTTTATTTGCATTGTTCCTTTCCAGATCCTCATTATCCAATATATCCACCTAAGTTTTATCAAAACCAATATAAACCAGAAGATATTGAGCTCCCATCTAATTTTGACGATATAAAGAATTTGTATAATCATGAATACTTAGGATATCATTTACGGAATCCACCGTTTGAAAAAGCCTGGATCCGTGAATCCTCAGAAGAAGAAGTCCGAAAGATAACAGCATTAACATACGCGGCAATAGGATATGTTGATAATAGTATTGGTCAGATCTTAGCTTCATTAGAAAAATTGGGTTACTCAGATAATACTATTGTCGTTTTTATGAGTGATCATGGAGATTTAATGGGAGATCATGGATTACTTTTTAAGGGACCTTGCCCCTTTAACGGAGTTTTACAGTTACCTTTGATATGGAAAGTACCGGGAGTAACAAAATCTGGAGGAATTTCTAACTCTTTAGTAAGTTCAATCGATTATCCAAAAACAATTTTAAATCTTCTAGGGATAAAGGAGAGACACCATCCCCCAGAAATGCAAGGTTATGATATTTCTCCTATATTAATAAATCCTGATGAGAAAATAAGAGATAGCATTTTAATAGAGAATGATGAGGAAGTTGGGACTTTTAAAGCTAGATTGCGTCATTTAATTACCGAGGATTATAAATTAACGATATACAAAAGTCTTAACAATTTTGGTGATATTTACGATCGTAAAAATGATCCTCAGGAATTAAATAATTTATGGCATGAAGAGAAGTTTAAAGAAAAACGATTTGAATTGGTAAATAAGCTATTACATGAAAATCTTAACGCACAAACTCATCATCCTAAACGTATAGCTGGATCATAACAAATAGGAGCATTAAGATAATGAGTGAGCGAATGAATGTTTTATTTATAATAACTGATCAACAGCGTTATGATCACATGAGTTGCTCAGGAAACCCGATTTTAAAAACACCGAATATTGATAGATTATCAAGTGAAGGAGTACATTTTACTAATGCTTTTTGTACTAATCCCATGTGTATGCCTAATAGAGCGACTTTATTAACAGGATTATATCCAAACGTGCATGGAGTTCGAAGTAACGGTATGATTCTATCTAATGATGTTCCTACAATTACTCAAACACTCGTAAAAACGGGATGGTATACTGCTGCATTTGGAAAATTACATCATCAGTTTAATGTCGCACCTTATAAACTCCATTATAGATCTACAGAAAATTTTCAAGAATGGGTATTTCCTCAAAAAGGAGATTATCCAGTACGAGAAAAATTTCCTATTCCATATTATGGATACCAAGAAGTTGAAACAGTATTGGGACATGGTGCTTGTTTATGTGGTCATTATTTGGATTGGTTAGAAGAAAGATCACCTAAACAAGCAGAAATTATGCTAGAAAGATGGAAAAATATTGATGATAACTTTTTTTCAATATTCCTTGAGCATGATTTACCAGTAGAATTATACTCTAGTGCATATGTAACAGAACGCACAATCGCCTTTTTGAAAAGACATTCAATGGGTGATTATGGTAAAAAGCCCTTCTATGTTCATTGTTCCTTCCCTGACCCCCATCAACCTGTTTGGCCGCCAGGAAAGTATAAAGATATGTATAGTCCTAAAGATATTGAATTACCTAAAAGTTTCAATAATCTTGAAAAATTAAGAAGTCACCCATATTTAGCACCATATATCAATGTTATGCCAGGAGCTATACTAAGAGAAACAACAGAAGAAGAAGCAAAAAAATTCATTGCTTATACATATGGAACTCTTTCATTAATAGATGATTGCGTTGGTAAAATTTTAGCATCACTTGAAAAGTTTGGGTATGCAGACAACACTATAGTAGTATATACAAGTGATCATGGTGACTTAATGGGTGACCATGGTATGCTTTTCAAAGGTCCATCAACCTATATGGGAGTATTTCATATACCTTTGATTTGGAAAGTTCCAGGGATTACTAAGCCGGGAAAGACTGAGGCTTTAATGAGTTCTATTGATTATCCTAAGACTATTTTGAATCTCTTAGGAATAAAAGAAATCCACCATCCCCCTGATATGCAAGGATTTGATATGACTCCGGTTCTGAAAAACCCCGAAAATAACGAGATTCAACCCAGAGATTGCTGTTTTATTGAAAACGATGAGGAAATTGGAATTATAAATGCAAGGTTAAGAAATCTCATAACAAAAGATTATAAACTAACGATTTATGAAGGATTTGAGGATTTTGGTGATTTATTTGACCGTAAAAAAGATCCATATGAACTAAATAATCTATGGTATAACAATAGTATAAAAGAAAAACGTTTTGAGCTAGTAAATAAATTACTACAGGAAAATTTGAAAGCGCAGACGAAGTACCCAAAAAGAATTGCTGGTACGTAGATAAATTTCTCAAATTAATATTAATATCTTTATATATGTAATCGAACAATACTTAACTATTTAGATTAAATTTATTTATTATCAATAAAAATCGGTTTTTACAATGGAAACAGATGAAATTCAGATTGAACATAGTAAATTAAGTATGGTGTCTTATGGTTTCAACTCTTTTTCCAGAGAGTTGCTTAGAATTGCATTTACCTCTTTCGGCTTCTTTTTTTATGAATCTGAACTTGGATTAAATGTCTGGTTAATAGGGTTATCTTATACGCTTTTTGCAATTTATAATATGTTTAATGATCCTATTATTGGTTATCTCACAAATAGACCCTTTAGATTTACAAAAAAATGGGGACGAAGGTTTCCTTGGATCTTAATTGGGGGTTTACCGTGGGGATTTACATATATGCTAATATTTATGCCTCCAACTTATGATGCTGAATCTGGCGCGTGGATTTTATTTTTTTGGCTTTTATTTACCACATGCCTTTTTGATACATTCCATTCATTATTAATGGTAAATTTTCAATCATTATTCCCTGATAAATTTAGGTCAATTCAAGAACGTCGAACTGCTAGTGGAATTTACATCATGATAGGGGTTATAGGAGTCGCTATTGGTGCTATTTTACCTCCTTTAATTTTTAATTATGGAGATCTTCCATCTTTTGCATTTCAAGGTTTTATAATCGCTATTGTCACATTTATCGGCTTTGCTGTTGCTATTCCTGGATCACGTGAGGATCAAGTTACAATTGATCTTTATTTATCTTCTCAAGAAAAGGAGCGCGAACAACCTTCCTTTTTTAAGAGCTTAAAAGTAGCACTAAAACAGAGTCCCTTTATAATATTCATGGTGCTTTATACCTTATATCAATCTTTGGTAGAAATGATGCAAGCTTCTGTTCATTATACAGTAAAGTATTCTTTAGGGATGGAAGAAAAAGCCGCAACTTTAGTATTTGCTGCCTTTCTTATTGGAGTATTAATATCTACTCCATTTTGGACGCGTTACTCACGAAAAGTACAAGATAACAAGAAAGTTATGATCATTTCTGCTTTAGTTTTAGCTGCTTTTACTCTTCCAATTACCTTTCTTAGAAATTATTGGGCTATAGTTTCTGATATGCTTTTATGGGGATTGGGTATGGGTGGATTCTGGTTAATGATTTTTCCGGTATCTTCTGATGTGATAGATAATGCGGTTGTAATAACAAAAAAGCGCGAAGAAGGCGTTTATACAGGTTTTCAACAATTTTTTGGGCGGATTGGGATAATAGTCCAGGCGCTTACGTTTGCTATTGTTCATGAACTTACAGGATTCGTTGAAGATGCCACACAAACAGAATTAGCTATTTGGGGTATTCATTTTCATCAATCTTTAATTCCGTTTATCTTGCTTATGATTGGAATTATTGTGTTTTGGCTAAAATATGATTTAACCCC
>JBHLRA010000080.1:6166-12146 GCA_048883045.1 Candidatus Thorarchaeota archaeon
GGGGTTCTTTTCTTTCTCCAATATGCAAAGTATACAATTAGTAAAATTATTGCTGCGGGAATTCCAATATAAATTAAGAGCCACATGATTGTTAAGAACCATGCATATACCCAATATGTATAGGGTTCACTACCAAATTGAACATTTAAATGTCTATCAAAACCAAGATAAATTAGATAAAATATGAACATAAAGAACCCAAATCCACCACCGCCACCATAGTCTCTCTTTCTGTGGGTTTCCTTCTTTTCTCTGTCTTTGAAAAATTGCTTTTTTTCAGGAGTTAAACTACGCCACCATATATATCCGCCGAGACCAAAGAACAAACCTGCTGGAGCACCAACAAATAATAGTTCTGCTAAACATAATTGTATTAAGAAACCTACGACCTTATTCATTGTCCATTCACCAATAGTTGCAGATGGCGGAACAAAAAGATTTACTTGTATTATCCAAAACAAAACCAAAAGTGTCCCTATAATCAGACAAATTCCAGCAATTATTACTACTACTAATGGAACTTTATAATCTCTCCAAATTCCTTTCCAAAACTCCTTTTCACTTATTTCGTCACTATTTTCCATTTAGATTACCAACCTTTTTGTTAAAAATTTTTTTTGTATAAGATATAAAGAGAAGTATTTAAAATTAACTAGTGTAAATTATTGAAATGGGTAAAAAACTTGTTCAAAACCACAAAGAATATAAGAGAGAAACATTAATTAAAATTATAAGGATATAAATTATTAAGTACCTAACTACGAGTTTTTTATAATGAATGATGAGAATTCTCCAACTTCTTCTGAGGTTTGTTGTCAACCTAAAGATATCGTTGACGTGTTCGAGCTGATCAATGCTTTAAATAAAAAATATGAGAAATTGCAACGTGAAAATATTCAGAAATTAGAACTTACACCAACGCAACATTTCATTCTAAGAGAATTATGGAAATCTGATGGTCAACAGTTTAAAGATTTGGCAGAGACGTGCAATTGCTCAAGATCTACAATTACAGGTGTGGTGGATACGATGGAAAAGAAGGATTTAGTTTTTCGCGATTCAAATCCTAACGATCGAAGGAGTACGTTTGTTAAACTTACAAAAAAAGGAAAAAACTTTAAAATTAATATTCCGCCTTTAGAATCAATGGTAAATGGATGTTGTCCGGGAATTAGCCAGAATGAAATAGAAAAATTAGGGGAATTACTCCAAAAGCTCCTGAATTCACTAATTCCTTAACGGAATTGAACAATACTCTATAAAATGTTATTTATTAGGATATTAATTATAAGGAACGAAACATTTAAATAGTTAGCTTCCTAACTAAATAGTAACAATTTTTAATTAAAAAATAAGGAGCTAATAAAAATGGTTAAAAAGGATCAGAGTTGTTGTTCTGAAGAGGTTAAAGAAGATAAGGAAGAATCTCAATCAGAAGCGGGCTGTTGTAGCTAAAAGAGTTTTAAAATCGATTAAGAAAGTAAAACATCTTCATAAATCAATATATTAACAGTGATATTATTGAGTTTGAATCGAAGAATGAATGTTATTGGTATATCAGGTACTCCAAGAAAAAAAGGGAATAGTGAACTACTCTTGAGATTTGCTCTAAAACCTTTTGAAAATAATGGTTGGAATGTTAAGATTTTTCTTTTCAGTGAATTAGAAATTAAACCATGCAACGCCTGTGGCTCATGTAAAAAAACCGGTATTTGTATTATTAATGATGATATGCATAAGATATATGATGCGTTTCGATGGTGTAATGCGATCATAATTTCGAGTCCAGTTTATTTTCTAAATGTCAGTGCTCAATTACTTGCTTTACTTGATAGACACTATGCAGTCGATAATGAAAAACCTTTAGAAGGAAAAGTTGGTGGAGCTATTACGGTTGGAGGTGGATTTACGGGAGGCCAAACAATAGCACTCAACGCTATTTATACATGGATGCTCTCATGTGGAATTATTTGTGTTCCCGGTGAACTTTTTGGAGTAAAAGCTGTAGCTGGTAAACCAGGTGATATTTTAAATCAAAAAAACCAGTTAAAACAAGCAGAAATCCTTGGATTCAAAATTCTAAAAACAGCAAAACTACTTCAAAAAGAAATTGAAATTGAAGATTTAATTATCACTTAATTTGTAAATAAAAAGAATTTTGAAAATAGACTTAAAATCTAAGAATTAAAATTTATATTTTTTTTCAAATTTATAGTATTAAAATAAACTAAAAAATAGGTGGAAATAAAATCGCCGTTGTCTATATGCGAAAATTGGAATTAGAACCAGAGTCATACGATTCAAAATTTACTGCTCTTACTAAGGGAGCAAACATGGAAGTAAAAGACTGGATACTACAGCGAATTAATACAAGTGAGAAAATTATTGAAGTAGGTTGCGGAACGGGAACTCTCGCGGCAAAAATGGCACTTAAAGGAAATGATGTTCTAGCAATAGATAAAAGCCAAAAAATGATAACCACCGCTATGAAAAATTACCCTTCTGAGTCGAATCTTAAACTCTTATATCAAATGGGTAGTATTGATGATCTATCTGTTGAAGATAGTTCTAAAGATCTCATAGTTAGTACATTTATGCTTTCAGAACTTAGACCATTCGAACAACAAATTTTTTTAAGAAATGCTTGGAAAGCTTTAAAGCCAAATGGTCGAATGATTATTGCTGCAGAATTTGTACCAGTAGGTTTTTGGAAGCTATGGTTTAATATAAAAAGATGGCGATATAAAAAGAAATTAAGAAGACTTCGAATAGATAGTACATTCCTAGTTAAGTGGTTTTTTAATTATTTGGAACCTATTGGATTTAAAATTTCAGCGATAAAGAGCTGGCGACATGGATCAATTCAGGCCATTGAATTAAAAAAAGCAGACAATTTAGATAAACCGGGGTATTATCGACCTAAATTAAAAAAATATAAAGGTTTTTGGGCTCAAATGAATGTTTATCGCTGCATATTTACTGGACAAGTTGATCATGTTCCAATTGAACCGGGAATTTATCAATCTGGTAATCCAAATAAAACGTCTCCTATTATTGTGACTGCTAATTATGTTTATACATACATTAAAGTACTGCGTGCTCTAAAAGGATTAGATGCGTGGGTATTATGTGTTGACTCAAGAGGAATAAATGTTTGGTGTGCTGCGCGAGGAAACGATTTTGGGAACAAGCAATTAATAGAAGCTGTTAAAGCTACAGATATAGAGAACATTTCTAACAAGAAAACCCTTATTGTACCTCAACTCTCTGCAGGTGGAATTGCAGCACCACTGATAAGAGCGGAAGCGCCAGATTTTCCATATAAAATTACATATGGTCCAGTGTGGGCAAAATATATTCCAAAATTCTTAGAAGAACGACCCGCACGAAAACCAGATAAGATGAAACTTGCGAAGTTTACAATATCACATCGTTTTCGTGCAGAAATTACACATACAACATTTTTACTTCGAAAAATCTTTCTGTGGCCCAGTATCGCTTTGATTATGTTATTTATAGGATTAAGTTCTATTAACACAAATTGGTTAACAGGAGTATGGATTGTCGGTGAATTATGGCTCTGGATCATTATAACAAATGCAATTATAGCAATTTTATTCCCTATAACAAATTTTACACGGAAATTTATCTTTAAAGGAATTATATTTGGAATTATTAATGTTTTATTGTTTGTTGGAATATCTTGGCTTTTTCATTACTCAATGCCCATAATACTTCTAAATATAATTTTTTACTTTTGGTTAGCATTTTTTTCATCAATGTCGTTTAGTGGTTATAGTATGGCTACTAGTCCGAGAGAAATCCAAGATGAATATCCAATCTTCAGTAAAATTAATATGATTTTATTGATAGTTGGCATCATAACTAAGGCTTTTGGTTATGTATTTTTTTTAATAATTTAGAATAAAACGAAATAAATAAGATTAAAATAAAATATAATTAGAGAAAGAAGGTGGTAAAAATAACATTAAAAACATCAACAATAAACTTATCAGATTTTATTCCAAAAATTGCAATTAATCCTGAATTATGCACGGGTTGTGGTATATGTGGTGAAGTCTGCCCTTTTGGAATACCAAAACCAAATAATAAAGGAAAATATGAGATGTATGAACCAGAACGCTGTACAGAATGTTCTGCTTGTAAAAGAAACTGTCCAACTATGGCAATAATATTACAAGAAAAAAAAGGCTGTGGATGTTTATGGAATGCTAGGGCAGTGGCAAAAAATCCACAAAATAACAGTTGTTGCGGATAAAAGATTAATTTTATCAAATTTTAAATTTAATTAGAGCTTAATAATTAAACTTTTTTCTCTCTGCTTTTTCAAGGAAGCTTTTACTAGTTAAAATATCCATTTCTGCATTTAACCAACAAAGCTCATCATATGTACAACTTGAATTGAATACCTCTTCCGCTTTTTTTCGAATATCTTCAATCGAAGGCATTTCTAAATTAATCTTCTGAATTTTTTCGGCTAAAAGCCAGCACAATTGGTCATAAGTATAGTCATCTAAGGAAAGATAATATGCTGCTTCCCTTATTTGGGTTTTAAAATCTATTCTTTCCTCTTCTTTCGGTTCTTCTTTTCTTTTTTCGATATATCTTTTTTTCTCTGTTTTTTCTTCAACAATAATAGATCCTTGTTCAAACTTAACAAAATCTACAGTCTCAGTAGGCTTTTGTGGCTTTGTGGACTGTTGAAAACTTCTATGATTCTTAATTTGTTGGAGCCATTCTAATATTCGTGTTTCAATTTTTTCTTCTCGCTTTTCAGGCACTTCCTTATATACGACAGGTTCTATTGGTCTAGGAGGGGTACTAAATACGAATTCTGGTCTTCTTTCAATAGATTTTCCTGGTATTAACCCTTTTTCAAGATCATGCATCATGGCTAAAAATGATCCATATTCTCTTTTTTGTTTCATGATTAAGATTTTTGCTGATCCACCGCGTTCTTTATCGATCTTTCTAGCTATGTCAGCTATTAGGTCCTTTTTTGTTTGAAGTACCTTTAAACCTACCCAAATATAAATAGTATTTTTTTCTTCATCATCAACCAGATAACAATCATTTTCTCCAAAAATTAATTTATCTATCGCAATTAATTCTCCCTTATCACTGATATTAAATAGTTGCATTACACTATCTCCTAAGTATATTCTACCAATATAAGAATAAATAATTCATAAATTTAAAAATCTTTTTTACTCTTTACTAAAATTTTTGGTTTCCTTAAGTTTTTTAATATAACCTCTATTATGTTCATAATGCGTGTACCAGTAGAAACGTAAAAAAATATCTTTTTATGGTTAGAACTTCATATTTTTTATCTTATCTTAGTGAATAATTGCTAATCACATTATTAAACATGTTCGGTTTTATGTTTAAATTAAGCTCTTCTTTATCAATTCTATCTAACATTATATAAATTTGATAAAATTATGAGTGAAAACAATATCAAAAAGTCAATTTTAAATCTTGATTCTATGCTAGAATATCAAGCAGGTTCTGTTGTTAGTAGAGCAATAATTAATAAGGATGTTGGGACTGTAACTTTGTTCTCTTTTGATAAAAATGAAGGTTTAAGTGAGCATTCTGCACCTTTTGATGCCCTTGTTTATATATTTGATGGAAAAGCTGAAATAATAATCTCAAAAGAAAAATTCATTTTAAAAAGTGGCCAAATGATTATTATGCCTGCAAATGAGCCACACGCATTAAAGGCAATAGAGAAATTTAAAATGATGCTAATAATGATAAAATCTTGAATGTCTAAATAAAAAAATATTTATTTTCCTTTAATTTTTAAAATTTGTGATTGAAAACGAGATTTCAGATGATGAATTAGAAGATGAACTTGATAGAGTCCTAAAAACTATTGAGAAAAACAGAGATGTTTTTAAAATTATACGAAATGAGAAAGAATCCTTAGATGCAAAAGATAGGCGATTTAAAA
>JBHLRA010000081.1:0-8058 GCA_048883045.1 Candidatus Thorarchaeota archaeon
CCATTACAACGTAATGTTAGTTCTATCTGAGCTGAATATGGAATCTTTCTATTAGTAAAATTATTCATTAAGAAATTTTTAATGTATCGAAGATATGTCTTAATTCTCCTTTGAGGAATTTGATACTACACCGTACAAGTTAGTAATTAAGAATTTTAAGCATATTGAAATTAAAAATCTAACTAATAGGAATTATAACAAGATATTTATTAAAAGTTATTAAGCATTTTCAATTGCATAAAAAAAATTAAAAAATTTAATTAAAAGCAGGTTAGTATTCATATCCGCATTGTTTGCAAACGTATTTTTTTGCGTATATCTTTACGCCCCCCATTTGATGCAATACTTGGCTTTTATCCTCATGTGTGGCAAAAGCGGTTCCTCCACATTCCGGACAGATTCTTCTGCCTTCAATAGGAGGTTTTTCTTCCATTCGTGCTTCTTCTTCCTGTTTTTCAATAATGGCTGAAGGTTTAACCATAGAGGGAGCAGGAATAGATGCTATTGATGTCGTTGGTGCCGAACTTATAGAGGGAGGTTCAGCTCTTAGTAATTTGTCTAACTTACCATTAATATCTTCAAGTAGCTTCAATATTTTTTGTTCAAATTCTGACAAAGTAAGTCTCCTTTGATTTTGGTTTTTAAAAATTATATCTATTTTTTTTTAACAATCTAATCTTAGTTAGATTTTATATATTTTAGTAAAATGAAAGTGATCAAAAGATTCATTTTTAGTAGATATATAATAATCTCTTTTATGTTTTTTAACTGAAATCTTAATATGGATAAAAAAAGAATATATATTTACCTCTGAAATAATTTTTTATTGGTTTCTTTTTAAAAAATAAGTGATTTTGGATGTCTCTTGAATTATGGATTGAATTGATGGTATTGCAATCGATTATTGGATACTGTTTTGTTTTGGCTAATGAGTTTATAGGTATATTAAACATCAGAGATTTAAACCTAATGAAAGGGGATTTAACACTAGTTAAATTTCATAAACGTTATGGTTGGATTGAGATTTCAATCTATTATGCTTTATTTGCTCAATGTATGTATATGTTAGCTCAACATATTCTTGTTTCAGATCCCTTATTACTTCAACCTTCTGGTGTATGGGCACATACTTGGATTGGAGGTCTTATTTCATTTATTCTAGTAACAACGAAATTTATAATCGCTCGATTTAAGAAAGATAAAATTTATAAGATTGGAAAGTATCTTGGTCCTATTGGTTTTTTCGGTTGGAGTCTGTCTCATTGGACAAGTTTATATAACTTCTACTATGTGGTATACCCTTATTGGGTTTCTATAGGTATTTCAGTACTCTTCATTCCAAATACAATTTTATGGGCGGGGTTGACCTCATTATTTGGAGGTTTATGTCTTTATTCAATAGTTATAATTAAGAGAAAATCTGAAACAAAAGCAAAGAGACGATTTGCTTTTAATCAAATAGCTTTTGTTCTACATGGTATTACTTTTGGCTATGAAAAATCGGCAAAAGAACTTATTGGGACACCGGCACTCTTTAAATTTGTAATCCCTCAAACCTATGAATTTCTCAAAAAAATGATGACTATGTCTGGCTTTGATATGAAAGAACTAGAAAGAATGAGTTTACTTGATGCTCTGGAAGAATTTATGAAAATGGCTTCTAAAATAGGTATGGCGGAAAAAATAAAAATAAAGTGGGAGTCTGAAAAATCATTTACAATTGAATCTGTTAACTGCTCAACGGCTCAAGTACGGAGTGTTATGACAAGAGAAGAATTAACAAACGCAATCTGTCCATGGGCTATACTTACAGCCGCTATAGTGAATAAAATTACAGGAAAAGAATTAAGTTTGGAACCATCAGAGTTCAATGAAATTGGTGCAAAAACACGATTGACTCTTAAAGAGAATTAATATCTTCTTTTTTTTTCCAATTTTTCAAAATAATCTAGTATTGATTCTCTAATTTCCACAGCTGGAGCTATAAATTTTACTTCCTTAACATAAGATATAGCATCCTTCCAATCCCATGTTGGATTCATCTTCAATAGCCAAGCGCAAATTATTCCCCCACTACGGGAAATCCCCATAGAACAATGTATTAAAACCTTTCCTTGATTTTTTAAGTTTAGCTCAATAAAAGTTAGAATATCTTCCAAATAAGAATGAGGAATATAAGTATCATCTGGAAATCCTTTATGTAAATATGCAAATCCTAAACGTTTTGGATTATAAAGACTTTCTTCCATCAGATTTACAATAGCAGTAATCCCAATTTTCTTAAGCTTTTTGAAATTTAATCCTGGCCAGTACCCTCCAATATACAAATTCTCTTGAATACTGTATATTTGATCTAAATCTGTCATTTATAAAAAATAAGTTAAATTTCGATTAAGTCTCTACTTGCTATTATATTGATGTCTAGTCCTAATATATTTTCGATAAGTTTGTCACCCATTTTGATAGGAGCTTTAATTTGTGTTTTAGCAATCATATCCAGAGTTTCTCCTAATTTATCTTTAGGGATTGGTTTATCAGATCTCACAGGAATTAATGATAAAAAACCATTTTCTACTCGCATTGTCGTAGTGAGTATTCTCTTTGGAGCTATAAATTCTTCTCTAGCATATTCTTCTCCTCTTTTGCATGAATGTCCTTCTATTATTAATTCTCCATTAACATTTTCAACATGAACAAGACAACCTGTAGGACATACTATACATCTTATATCCTTAAAACCTTCAGGAAGTTCGCTTTCATTAGATTTTGCTGTCATTTTTTATTACCTCATTTTTTATTCAATCCTCTTCTATAAGAACCTCTGGTCGAGGGATTACTTCAACCTCCAAGTTTTTACAATCAGAGCTAATTTGGTTTTCACTTAAATTTAATTTAATCTCAATCATTTCACTAGGAATAACATATCTCCTCTTTCTCTTATAGATAATCTTGTTATTTTCATCTTTAAATTGAATTAGAAGTCTCCTATCTGGACGTTTTACTCTAAATGTGAAGATAATATCTTTAGATAAATCAGACCGATTAATTAAATCTGGTTTTATGTAGTTAACGTTCTCTCCCGGAATACATTTTATTTGGTCTTTAACTTCTAATTTCTTACCATATTTTTCTTTAATATACTCTACAGCATTTAATCCTGCTCGCTTTGCTTCTGCAGTAACTAGATCAACTAAATCATGAACTTGTAAAACATTTCCACATGCAAAAACTCCTTCAATTGTTGTTTCTAGATTATTATCCACGACAGGACCTCCCATTTGTGAAATTTCCGCTCCTGCTTCTCTGGTTAATTCGTTCTCAGGAATTAATCCAACGGATAACAGAAGCGTGTCACATTCAATAAATTTATCAGATCCTATGACTCTGTCGAATTTTCGATCTACTTTCGATATTGTCACGCCTTGAATTCTCTCCTTTCCATGAATCTTTGTTACTGTGTAGCTGGTTATCAATGGAATGCCATAATCTTCTAGACATTGAACTTCATTTCTTATTAAACCACTTACATAAGGTTGAATTTCCACCACCGCTTTAACTTGGCAACCCTCCCAGGTTAAACGACGAGCCATAATCATGCCAATATCTCCACTTCCTAATATAACAAATGTTCTACCTGGAAGATAACCTTCAATATTGACAAATCTTTGAGCTTGTCCGGCAGTATATATTCCAGCAGGTCGAAAACCAGGTATATTAATAGCACCTCTAGTTCTTTCTCGGCAGCCCATTGCAAGGATTATTGATTTCGCTTTAATCTCAATTAAACCTTCTTTTTTATTTACAGCATATATTATCTTATCTGATGTAAATTCTATTACCATTGTATCTAATTTAGAAGGAATATTTAATTCTTTTGCTTGATTAATAAACCGTTGTACATACTCGGGTCCAGTTAATTCTTCTTTAAATTCGTGTAAGCCAAATCCATTATGAATGCATTGGAGAGTAATTCCTCCTAATTCTTTATCTCTTTCTATAATTAAAACATCTAATCCTGCTTTTTTAACGATTATTGCAGAAGCTAAACCTGCTGACCCACCCCCGATAACAGCAACGTCTACTTCATATTTTTTCATTATTCTCTAGCACCTCCGCTAGTACTTCTCAAAACGAAATCTTTTGTTTTTCCAATTAAGATATTGGTATCTTCTCCTCGCTTAGTAATTTGTTCATAGGTTTTATTTAATTCTCTTGATAAAATTTCTATTACTCGTGGTCTACAAAATCCTCCCTGACAACGTCCCATACCCGGTCTACACCTAAATTTAACTCCGTCTACTGTATTTGCACCTACTGGAGCATGAATTGCATTAATTATTTCTTTTTCAGGGATAGTTTCACATCGACAAATAATTCTGCCCCATGCTGGATCTTCCTGAATTTTTTGATCAAGTTCATCTTTTGTAAAATCTTTAAATCGTTCAGGTTTAGGTCTGATAGGATTATAGTCTTCTTTTTCTTTTAATTCTACACCTAATAATTCGAGAAAATCAACTACTTTTTCTGCGATTGCGAAAGTTGCTGTTAAACCAGGGGATAAAATCCCCGCAACGTTAATGTAACCATAGACGTCTGTGTTATCAATGATAAAATCATATGTATCCGGAACTGCTCTCAGACCAGCGAAATTCCTGATTGAGCTTCTTACAGGAAGATTTGGAACTAATTGCATCCCTCCTTCTAAAATCTCTTTTAATCCAGCAGTGGTTGTCGCTATATCTTCAGGATCAGTAATGTTTTGAGCATTAGGACCTACAAAAGTGTTACCATGCAAAGTAGGGCATACTAATATTCCTTTTGATACTTTTGTTGGAATTGGAAATAATATTTTATTTAATTGAATAGCATTCCGATCAAAAAGAATATATTCACCTTTTCTTGGCATTATACTAAAATAATCTAAACCTAACATACTAGAAATTTTCGCGGCATATAAGCCTGCAGCATTAATCAGATTCCGAGTCTGAAATTCACCCTTATATGTTCTAATATTAAAAACATAATCCTGATGCTTTATTTTTACAACTTCATGATTTCTAAAAAATTTCACACCATTCATTGCTGCATTTTCAGCTAGGGCAAAAGTTAATTCATATGGACTAGCGAGTCCAGCTGTAGGAGCATGCAGTACGCCGACTACTTCATCCGTTAAATTTGGTTCCATCTCTTTTATTTTCTTTTTATCTAATATTACTTCTAATCCGGGTACGCCATCTTCAGTACCTTTTTTTCTATATTCTTCTAATTTTTCAATCTGATTATCCTCTAACGCCACCACGAAGGATCCTATTCTTTTGAATGGGAAATTTAACTCCTTTGCTGCCTTAGTGTATAACTTATTTCCTTTTATACATAGATGCCGTTTAATATATTCTCTTTCTGCAGCATAACCCGCATGAATTACCCCAGAATTAGCTTTAGTAGTTCCAGAAGCAATCTCTGCTTCTTTCTCAAGCAAGCAAATATTTAAATCATATTTTGAAAGCGTACGTGCTATGCAACAGCCCGTAACTCCACCTCCAATTATAATAACGTCGTAAATCAACTGTTCAAAAACCTTTCAAGTGAAATTATTATTACACATACTAGTGATGAATATTAAAATCTAATCTTAACAAATATAAATACCTTTTAAATTTATTAAAAAGAATACAAATTTAATGAATTAGATTAAAAATGAGGTAAACTTTTTTTTTGGTTTGTCTATAAACTTTAAGTATAATTTCTATAAAATATACACAAAGAAAAGCCAAGTCAGATTGAAAATGATTGCTAATAATATCAAAATCTTGGTAACAGGGTTAAATAATGTATTTTTTAATGATTTAGAAATCTTCAAATTCAATTCATTTTCGACAAGGTTAGTAACTATATTAGAATTAGTACTCATGTCTTTTTTCATATGAATGGATCCCATGAATCGTGGTGATGATAGGTTTTTGATCATATAATCCATATTGTTTGTAGTTTGTAATGGATCTCTATTAGATAGGGAAAGTTCTTCAACCTTATCTTTTCCAGTTGATTCATTCTTATTTGTTGGGCTCATTCTTTTTTCCTTGTATTAGTTAATTATTTTGATTTTCATTATTAAAAAATTAAATCAGTCTTAAATTTTTTACTATTATAGAAATAAATTGATGAGATATAAAGGAAATAAACTAGATAATTAATACTGATCTGGGAGATTTTTAGATTATTTCTTCTAATGAATCACTAATATGCTCCTTAAAATTAGAAAATTCCTTAATATTTCTACTCCAATTCTTTATAATATCCTCTGGATATACTTTAAAAAACAATTCTGCAACTTTTTTTAATTCTTTCATAACTTTTTTTGGTTTAACATCATTAGATGAATTTGCAACAAAGAGAAAATTATGCTTCTTTTCAATCGTGAAACGTACACTGCTCAATTCAAATTTAGTCATTCCCCCTTCAGAAAGATTTTCCGCAAATGTATTCAATGCACTCATTAAACCACCAAATACTTGGGGTCCTATATTTGGATTAATTACTCGACTGAATAGTGTTAAACCATCTTCAGTTAAAATCCATAAATCTCTTAATATTTTCCCCAAATTTTATCACAGAAATAAAAAAGTAACTTATCTATGTACTAATTATACTATTTCTATTTAAATTTTAATTAAATCAAAATGACCTTTATTTCTAAAAGAATAAAATATATCTAAAGTCGTTTAACTAAATATTATAAAACCATTCTCATAAGATTTGTAATATGGAATCTCATTATAGTTCGATTTCTGAACATATATCAAAAAAATTAAAAAATATTGTTGGAGAAAATTATTTCTTTGATAATTATGAAATAAGATATAGTTATGCTTATGGTTGTTCAATTTTCAATAAGAATTGGATTCCAGATTTAATATTAATAGCTCAAAATACCAAACAAATTTCCGAGATATTAAAAATAGCTAATGAGAATAAAATTCCAGTGACCCCTCGAGGTAGTGGAACAAGTTTATCATCAGGCTCATTAAGTCCATATGGGGGAATAATTCTAGACGTAAGTAAGATGAATAAGATTATTACAATAAATATTGAAAATAATATTGTAGAAGTGGAGCCTGGAGTAATTTGTGATGAATTAAATGAAACTTTGAAACCTTATGGTTACTTTTTTCCTCCCGATCCTGGGTCAAGTTCTGTTGCTACTATTGGAGGAATGGTGGCAAGCAATGCTGGTGGAATTCAAGCATTCAAATATGGAGTTACTAAAAATTATATTATGTATTTAGAAGTAGTTCTACCAAATGGAGAAATTTTAAACTTAGGTTCGAAAGTATTAAAATCAGTGTCTTCATATAATATTAAAGATTTATTTATTGGTTCTGAAGGAACTTTAGGTGTTATAACTAAAATTGGTCTAAGGATTAGACCATTACCAAAAACCAGAAAATTAGGTTTGTTCATATTTGAAGACATCGAGAATTTAACGAATGCTGTACTTGAACTTCGAAGAAGTGGAATTGTACCTAATTTATTAGAATTTATGGATAAAATTGTATTAAAAGCTGTTACTGAATATTTAGGTGGTGAATTCTTTGATTTTCCACCTGGATATGTATTATTAGCAGAAGTGGATGGAAATTCTGAAATTGAAGTTAATGAAGAATTTTCAGTAATGTTTGATATTATCATTCAAAAAAATCCAATATTCCATAAAATTGCTATGAATGATGAAGAAAGGGACCGATTAATCCTCGCAAGGAAAGCAAATCTTCCAGCTCTCTCAAGAATTAGACCAAATACTTGTGTGGAAGATTGTACAATTCAAATTTCAGAATTTTCTGATGTTATTAAGAAAATTGAAGAGATTCCTAAAAGTATTAATGCTAAAAATTTATTAGTGGCAATCATCTGTCATATGGAAGGAAATTTACATCCTACCTTTTTATTTAATGAAAATGATGAAAATGATGTAAAAGATTTTGAAAAAGCAATAGATTATTTATATAGAGAAATAATAATACCCGCAGGTGGAACTTTAACTGGTGAACATGGAATTGG
>JBHLRA010000081.1:8158-12036 GCA_048883045.1 Candidatus Thorarchaeota archaeon
ACCCTATGATAATCCAATTGAAAAAATCAGAGAATCAATTAATAACCCGATAGATAGCTTAACTCTTAAAGATATTATTGAAAGTAAGAAAATTGTAGAAAAAGTTTGTATCGTCGCTAGCGATGCTACTCGACCGGTTCCCTCACATCTAATTCTTGAGGCATTAATATCGGAATTAAACGATCGTGGAATTATGGATAATCAAATATTAGTTCTAATAGCCACAGGATACCATCGTACTTCTCGTGAAGAAGAATTAGAACGAATCCTTGGAAAAACTCTGATAAAAAGGATAAAAACATTTGATCATATAGCAACAGATAGAGACTCATTAGTTAATATTGGAACAACTTCAGATAATCATCCAATATTCATAAACAAACACTATTATGAAGCAGATTTAAAGATTTTAACTGGATACGTTGAACCTCATTTCTTTTTTGGTTTTGCTGGAGGTCGGAAATCTATAATTCCAGGAATTGCGGGGGCTGAAACTCTCCAACACAATCATTCTGCTGAAAATATCGCATCTCCTTATGCTAGATTTGGAATTTTCAGAGAAAATCCACTGCATCAACATTCTATTGAAATTTCAAAAAAAGTAGGAGTAGATTTTATTGTAAATGTTTGCATTAATGAAAATCATGAAATCGTTCAGGTTGCCTCTGGAAATTTTGAAAAGGCTCATGAAACTTTAGTACAGTATCAATTAAAACATATTTTCAGAGAAATAAATGAGCCATACGATATAGTAATATGTGGAAATGGTGGATATCCCCTCGACCTTAATTTGTATCAAGCGGTGAAAAGTATGGCTATAGGAGAAATGGCAGTGAAAGAAGGTGGAACAATTATATCCGTCAATGAATGTGTTGATGGTATTGGAATTGGACAAGACAAATTTAAAGAATTGATATTTTCTGAAATGTCTCCAAAAGTTATCTATGAAAAAATTCTTAAGAAAGAAATTGTTGTTCCTGATCAATGGGAAATCCAGATACTAGCCCGTGTTCTAATGAAAGCAGATATATTTGTAGTTTCCAAATTAAAGGAAAACGAAATTGGAAATATAGGCTTAAAATACGCTGAGACTGTTGATGAAGCGATAAATAATTGCTTAAAAAGATATGGTAAAAATGCTTCCATCCTCGTTTTACCCAACGGGCCTCAAGTGCTCCCCTTAATGAAATAAAAAAAATTTATTCTATTTCGTTTTTAGACCGAAATAATACAAATTTACTAGTACTTATAATCTATAAATCCCACTAAAATCCCCGTCTATCGTCCGTTCGTGGACATATCTCAATAAAATATAGTTAAATATTTATATAATGAAGTAACTTAAATAGACATAGTCAATAAAAAAGTAATTTACAAAATTATAAAGATTATAATTTATTGTAGATACAATTATATACAAAACTGATCATTTGAATCTCAGAATAAACCATTCTATTGATCAGTATCACTATTGATTAATGCCATTAAATTCGCAAAAAATAAGACAAGAAAAAGTGAACACCCATGAGCTATAAAGATAGACTTCGTTCAACAAAAGTGGATTCTGAGCCCCTTAGTTGTAGTTCAGATTCTAGTTGTTGTAATAATCCTTGTATTGAGTCTAGAGATGGAGACAATGTATGCTTAAATTGTGGAATGATTGTTAGCAGGAATTTGGTTGGAAATGAGCGCCGTGCTTATACAGTAGAAGAAGTAAACAAGAGGAGACGTACTGAACCAAGATGGCGGGAATTTGGACCAAGAACTATGCTCCCAAACACAAAAATTGACTCAAAAGGAAGGCTTATTGGAGCAAAAGGAAAAACCTTGTTCTCAAGACTATCCAAAATACAAAATTCATTAATTTCAAGCATAGAAAGAAATTTCTGGGAAGCTAAACCAAAATTAAAAATGCTTACATCCAAGATGAATATCCCTGAGTATATCAAGGAAACTGCTTGGAAAATTTACAGTGTTGTAGCTAAAAAGAAATTAACAATGGGAAGATCGATTGATGGATTCATTGCTGCAGCTTTATATGCCGCGATTAGAGTTCATGAATTCCCCAGATTACTTGAAGAAGTGTGTGAAGCATCTATGACCCCAAGAAGAACTGTACACCGTTCTTTGGGAATGATTGTTAAGGAGGTACTTCCTGAGTTAAATCTGAAATACAAACCGATTACAGCTGAACAATTGGTTTTTAGATTTGGCAACGATTTAGGATTACCTATGGAAACCCAGAAAGTAGCAATTAATATGCTTGTTGAAGCTTCTAAAAATGGATTATTACGGACGGGAAAGGATCCAAAGGGGTTGGCCGCAAGTGTTATTTATATGGCAGCAAAAGCAGGAAATTGCCGAAAGACTCAAGCAGAAGTTTCAGAGGTCGCGAAAGTAACCGAAGTTACTCTTCGAAGTCGTTCAAAGCAAATAAAAAGCAAATTGTCATAAAAAAACTAAGTCAATAATTTTTTACATCTGTGATTTTTTTTTTCTTTTTTTATCTAATTCTTTTAAATATCATTATCCTGAATCTAATCTATTTTTAGGATACTAAATTTTATCTTTATGGATGAAGGAGATAAAATGGAATACTTATACTAAAATATTTATCAAACATTGTGTGTCATAAAGAAGAATTTTAGAAAATTTGAGAATTAATGGAGATTATTGAGCTTTTTTTAAGTATCTTAAGTGTTATTATTGGGTATTTTTTAGGATCACTTTTACCCGCTTTTCTTTTTGGTAAATTAAAGGGTATTGACATTCGAGAGGAAGGTACAAGGAATGCCGGAACAGTCAATACATTCCGTGTTTTAGGGTTATCCTATGCTATACCAACTGCGTTATACGATACATTAAAGGGGCTATTAGCTATGTTAATTGCCTATAGCTTAGGAGTAAATTTTGTTTTTTGGCAATTAAGTGGCATTGCCGCTATAATCGGGCATATATTTCCATTTTATATAAATTTTCGTGGTGGTCAAGGTGTCGCAACTGCCACAGGTTTGTTACTTTTCTATTTACTAAATTATATTTTCACTAATGTAGAAATTTTTTTTGTACTGCTTTATTTAATAATCCTCGTTGTAATTTTCGTATATGTTTGTAATGTTGGATCTCTTTTGTCTTTAATTACATTCCCTATACTTAGTTTTGCTGTTTTTCAAATATATCCTAATAACCCTTTTAATCTCTTTTTTGTGATAGTTCTTATTCATATTGCTTCAATTGGGCTTTACAAAATAATTAGTGAGAAGAAGATTATTATTGAGGATGAAGCGTTTAAAGCTTCATGGTGGCGCGTTGCAACTAGACCAATTGCGATTATATTTGTCTTCTATTATGTTGTTAATCCAAAAATAGCAGTATTGACACTTATTGGTTGGGTAGCTTTAGTTTTTATTATCATTGATTTGTTGAGATTCATACATAAAAAAACAAATATACTCTTAACTGAAAAAATAAAATCTATTTTTAAAAAAAGTGAAATAAGTAAATTTTCCTCTATGACTTTATTTTTAATTGGTAGTTTTTTTAGTATTCTTTTATTTGAGAAAGTAATAGCTCAAACTGTATTAATATTTCTTATTTTCGGAGATATTTTTGGGAAGATATTCGGATTAGCTTTTGGGAAGCGTAAGATATTTGATAAAACTCTTGAAGGAACACTCGCATATGCCGGTGGAATTCTTATCTGTGGATATTTTATTTTTAATATTTTTGATATACCCATAGTAATATTAATATGTGGAGGGATTATAGCACCTATTGCTGAGCTCTTTTCATTAAGAATAGACGATAATTTTACTGTACCTATAGTGTCAGGAGCAGTGATGACTGTTGTGGAATTATTTCTTGGAATATAGACATAA
>JBHLRA010000082.1:0-7012 GCA_048883045.1 Candidatus Thorarchaeota archaeon
CAATCCTATTCAGCTCAACATAGAGTAAGGCGTTTTATAGATAAGATACAGAACGATGAGCCGATTTGGCAGACTTTCAATAAATTCAATCAAGCTAATAAAGAGATCCAATTGAAAGATATCCCATCACTTGAACCACTGATAAATGAAATCTTTGTAGAGAAAAGTTTCCCGATAAATTTGTAGATTCCTTATTAATTACATTTAAAACAATAATTAGCTTAATAATAATTGTATTTAAACTGTTTTAATCCAAGTTTTTAATCCGATCATTTATGGAAAACCATATGGTTCATTTAGAACCTAAGGAATTAATTCGAGCAAAACAACTCGTTAATGAAGGTAAATTTGATGAGGCCCTCCAATTAATAAAGAATTCCGAACAAATGAGAGATATATCTCTCTATGATTTAGTCTCATGGCATTTACTCAAATGTGACATTTTGCTCCACCAAGATTTATATAAAGATGTTATCAAGCTTGCCGAACAAACATATAAGGAGAGTTTAGAATTAGGAAAAAGTCTCTTTTCAATTGATGCTTTATATTATTGGGCTATAGGTTTAATATTGTTACCTAATCCAGAACAGGCTGAGGAACTAATAAAGCAAGGAGAAGAACTGTTAAAAACCTTAACGCATGAACCACCAGCAGAGTACAAGCAAAGAGAGGCTTATATAGTGTTTCTTAAAGGATGGCTTTACATGTTAATTTTCTCAGAAAAGTATGATCCCGATTTGGCATTAGAGTACTTTGAGCACAGCTTAACATTGAGAGAAGAATTTGGTGCTAAACATGAAGTTGCTGAAAGCCTTTTGTCTATAGGTTCGATATTTTTGTTGGATAAAGGGGAGCTAGACCAGGCATTTGAGTATATAGAGCGTGCTTTAACCATTGCTGAAGAAATTAACAGAAAGCATACCATTGCATGGAGTCTTTATTTTAAGGCGGGGTATTATCTTTTTAAAGGGGAATTGGACCGTAGTATTATTCTTAGTGAGCAGAGCTTGAGATTATTCAAGGAACTTAACAATAAGCCTTTTAATGCGAGCATTCTTAACATTTTAGCGGATTCTTATAGAATGAAAGGAGAATTGGATCGTGCTTTAGAGTGCTCAGAACAATCTGTGGCGCAGTATCAGAAGATTGGAAATTTAATAGCAACAGCTAATGCCTATGATTATTTAATTCAAATATTAATTGATAAAGGCGATCTTGAGAGGGCACAGGAAAAATTGGACCTATTGAAGCAAATGAAAAACGAATTAAACATTAAAGCAATTAACCAATTTTATCTTCTCGTTAAAGCTGCATTGTTAAAATTAAGCTCTCGAGCTCTTAAACGGGGTGAATCTGAAAAAATATTAAGGCAACTCCTCGATGATAAGGATTCAAGTTTTGAAATAATAGTAAGAGCACTACTTCACTTATGTGATTTACTCCTAATTGAATTACGGATGACAGGTGATTTAGAGGTGTTAAACGATGTAAATTTTTATATTACTCAACTATTGGATGTAACAGAAAAATCGCGTTCCTATTGGGTCTTAGGGGAAACTTATCTTTTACAAGCGAAACTGGCTTTAATTGTTTTGGATTTGAAAAAAGCTCGACGCTTATTGACGAAAGGGCAGCAAATTGCTGAAAAGTATGGAATTAGTTTGTTAGCCATTAAAATCTCGAATGAACATGATCAATTGCTTCAAAAATTAGATATGTGGGAGAATTTAAAAAGATCAGAAGTGTCTTTAACCGAACGTTTGGAATTATCAAGGTTAAATGAACAAATGGGTTTAATGGTCCGAAAAAGATTATTGGAAAGTCCTAAACTTCCAGATGAGGACCCTGTATTCATTTTAATTGTTTCAGAGGGAGGAAGACCAATATTCTCTCAGTCATTCATTAAAAACCAAAAATTTGAAGATTATCTTCTGGGAGGGTTTTTAAGTGCCATCAATTCTTTTATTAGTGAAATTTTTGCTGAAGGCCTTGATCGTGCTAGTTTTGGAGAGCATACACTTCTTATGAGCCCATTATCACCTTTTATTATATGTTACATATTTAAAGGTCAATCCTATTCAGCCCAACATAGAGTTAAAATTTTCGTAGACAAAATACAGAACAGTAGGTCAATTTGGGAAACATTCAATAAATTTAATAAAGTTAACAAAGAGATTCAATTGAAAGACATTCCTTCACTTGAACCATTAATAAATGATATATTTATTAGTAAAACAACGTAGATTGGAAATTTTTGCTCATTTTAGGATGAAATACATTCTTCTATTGCTTTTACCTTTATTGACAGTTTTAGTTACCTCAATTTTACCGATTTCATTAAGGTGCTTGATGTGGGTGCCTCCGTCGACTTGTTCGTCGATATCACCAATCCTAACTATGCGAAATTCTTTAATATTCTTAGGCAATCCAATTGCTAAGCGTGCTAATTCAGGTTTTCCCAGAACCTCATCTCTGCTCATATAATCAATTGTAATTGGTAAGTCTTTCTCAATGATACTATTTGCTTCATCCACAAAAGCTCGTAATTTTTCGGGCGAATAGTCTTGCATTGAGAAGTCCATTCTTGTTTTATCCATTTCGATTTGATTCCCTGTAATTTTTGCGTCTGCTTTCTTGTAGAGAATATTACTAATTAGATGAGAAGCCGTATGATATCGCATATAAGTATATCTACGTTCCCAATCAAGTTCACAACGAACTTCATCACCTTCCTTTAAGCCTGGTTTATCTACTTCATGACTGATATTCCCAGAGAACTTACCCACATAAACCACTTTATATTCTTGATCATCCTTTATGATTGAACCCTCGTCCCAAGGTTGACCTCCTCCTTTTGGATAAAAAGCAGTATTATCAAGAATGATATATTTATCATCTGTGACACTTACAACTTTTGCATTCCAGCTTTTAAGGTAAGAATCATCCATATAGAGTGCTCTAGCCATAAAAAGAAAAATAATCCTTTACCTTATAACTTTAATCCTTTTCATGGATTTCAGAAGGTTTTACGCCATCAAATAATTCAAGTTTCAAAAATTTAACTTCTTTTTCACATTGAGGGCAATAATAAAATCCGGGTTCTTTATTTTCAAAATGAAATCCACATTCTGTACAAACAGCGTAAAACATATATAAAGAAAAAGAAAATTAGTATTTAACTTATTTCATTGAGTTCATTAGGTTTAGCACCACAAAAGGCTTCTAATTTAATAAACTTCATTTCTTTTGAGCAATTAGGACAAAAGTATTTACCTTCTTCTATATTTTCGAATGAATATCCACATTTCTTACAAACTACAGCATTCATACAAATTAATTCCAAAATAGAGTTTTAATAAATTCTTATTATTAATTAGAAAAATCTAGTGAAATTTTAAAGCATGAGATAAGTTTTCATTAAAAAAAATGAATAATATAAAGAAAAATTGAGGAATCCCTGTACCATTGCGGGTTGTCATCCACCAACAAAAATTTATTTGAAGGAGTCATTCATCATGGGTTCCATCTTTTTTTTAGATATTGTTTATCACTTAAAGCTTAAGATCATAAAATATGTTGGCTTTCCACAAATCGAACAGAAGTAATATCCGTCTTTATTTTCATTTCTTTGATTGCCACATTTCAAACAGAAAATCATTTAGCATCAAATGGTTAATGAGGAACAGGATTTAAAATATTTGAGTTATAAGATAAAAGTGGGTTTTAAGAATTATAAATAAATAATAAGTCTTATATAATTATACATACGGATTTAGTATAACTTCGTTAATTTTGAAAGATTAATAAGGGATTACACATGAAATTTGTTGAAGTAGCTGGTTCCAAATTTGAGCTTAAAAATGGATTTTTGGATTTAAGTCTTTTAGAAATAAAAGATATTAACGAAATACAAGGATTATCAAAAATAAAAGAACTTAAGAATTTAGAATTGAGTTCAAATAATATTGGAACAATAGAAGGCTTAGATGATTTGACTGAGTTAGAAATCTTAAATTTGGGTAGTAATAAGATAATAGACATAAAAGGATTAGATAGATTACAAAATCTCAAGATTCTACATCTTATTAGCAATCAAATAGGTGAGATCAAAGGATTAGAGAATTTAACAAATCTAGAAGAGTTATATTTAAGGGGAAATCAGATATCACAGTTAAAAGGATTGGAAAAACTTACTTCACTTATAAGGTTGGATCTCTCTTGGAATGAAATCACAGAAATTAATGGACTTGAAACATTAACAAACCTTGAAGTTTTGTGGATTGCGGGAAATAAATTAGAAGAAATTGCAAATTTAGAGAAATTAGAAAATTTAGAAGTATTAAATCTAGCAGGTAATCAGATTAAAAGCATTAAAGGATTAGAAAATCTAAAAAATCTAAAGAGTCTTTATCTAAATAATAATTCAATAAAAGAAATTCATGGTTTGGATACTTTAGAAAGTTTAGAAACTTTATGGCTTAATACAAACCAAATATCAAATATCAGAGGATTAGACAATTGTAAAGCTTTAAAAATTCTTAACTTGAAACAGAACAATTTAACTCAAATAAGAGGGTTGTATTCCTTAACAGAATTGGAAACCTTATTTCTTTCAGAAAACAGTATTGGAGAAATTAAAGGTCTTGAAGCATTAACCAAATTGGAAACACTTGATTTAAATCAAAATAAAATAATCCAAATAAAAGGATTGGAATCTTTAATGAACTTAAAAGATTTATGGTTAGCAGATAATCTCATCCCTCAAAAAATATTAGACCAATTGGGAGGATTGGATTCAGGAGGTTGTGCCCACGACGCAATGCAATTTGTGAAATTTTCTCTTATCAATTTATGAATTCTTTTTAGTAATTTTTTAAATACTAAGTTATAATTATACAGATCATATATCTTATTCAAGTTTAGTTTGATTTAAATAAATCTAAAAGGTCGATATTTATGGTATTAAGTGCATTTGATGTAGCAAGAAAGCAAATCGATATTGTAGCTGAAGAAATGGGATTAGATCCTAATATAGCTAAATATCTAAAAAGAGTAGAGCGGGCATTGATTGTCACTATTCCTATTAAAATGGATAATGGCAATCTTGAAATTTTTGAAGGATATAGAGTGCATCACAGCACAGTAAGAGGTCCTGGTAAGGGTGGTTTACGATTTTCACCTGAAGTTAATTTAGATGAGGTTAAAGCTTTAGCAACTTGGATGACTTGGAAGTGTAGTCTTCTTAATCTCCCATTAGGGGGTGCAAAAGGAGGAGTATGCGTGGATCCAAGAAAGTTAAGTCGAAATGAATTGGAACGCCTTACTCGGAGGTTTACTTCAGAAATAATTAACATGATTGGTCCGGATATTGATATACCAGCTCCCGACGTTAACACTAATGCTCAAGTAATGGCGTGGATAATGGACACTTATTCGATGAATAAAGGAAGATCTATTCCAGGAGTAGTAACAGGAAAACCAATAGAGATTGGAGGATCTATTGGACGAGAACAAGCTACAGGAATGGGATTATATATTATATTTGAAGCGATGTGTGAAAAGTTGGGTTTAGATTTAAAGGCTCAAAAGATTGTAATTCAAGGGTTTGGAAATGTAGGAGGTACTATTGCTCAAATATTATTCGAACGAGGCTGTAAAATATTAGCGGTATCAGATATTTCTGGAGGGATTTATTATTCAGAAGGTTTAGACATTGACAAATTGTTAGATTGGACTCATGCAGGTAATTATTTAAAGGATTATAAGGATGATCGTTATAAATTGATTACAAACGAAGAATTGCTTACAACTGAATGTGATTGCTTAGTTCCTGCTGCTTTAGAAAATCAAATAACAATAAATAATGCCAGCACAATAAAGTGTAAAATTATATTAGAAGGTGCTAATGGTCCAGTTACTCCCGAAGCAGATAAAATCCTATTTGAGAAGGGAATACGCGTGCTTCCAGACATCTTAGCAAATGGAGGAGGTGTTTGTGTTTCATATTTCGAATATGTTCAAGATATTCGTGCCTACTTTTGGAGCTTAGATAGAATTAATAAAGAACTGAAAAGAATAATGCTTGAAGCATTCGAAGAAGTGTATCGAATTGGAAAAGAAAGAAATATCGCACTTCGTACAGCAGCATATATAATTGCAGTATCTAGGATTGCACGAGCAATAGAATTAAGAGGATTTTTCCCTTAAAATTTAAATTATTTTTATTTAAGCTAATTTGAGGATCTTATTATGAAAAATAGAATAATATTGATTTTATTTATTTCAATCATTGAAGGACTTGTAATTACATATATTACAGGATTCTTTATCTATCCTATGAATGGACTAATAGGTTGTGCGAGATGGGGCTTTCCATTTTATTGGATAACTCAAGTCATTGTTCCTGGGGCTGAAAAAGTTATTAATTGGACAAATTTTATTATAAATACTATGTTCTGGGGATTTATAGTCTTTATAGCTAATTATCTGATAGTGTATTTATCATTTAAATATAAAAATAGAAAAGAGAATAAAAAAAGTTAAAGTTAATGTTTAAGATCATTATCTACTAACTGAAGGGTTTACTCTCCTCCAAGTTCCTTTAATACATCCCCAACCATTCCATTAATTTCTCCATATGCTATTGCATCTTGGAGATTACCTTCAATTTGCAGATCCCCAGCCATATAAGCACTAGTAGCTTCTAGTTCCCCAGATCCTAAACCACCCCAAGTCGCACTAGTTGCTATCATGGTTACAGAGGGATCTTCTGCTTCTCCTTCTGCGTATTCAACTTGACCTTCCCCAAATTTCACCCAATATTTATAACCAACATCTGACCATTCAAACTGAACAACAGTAAGGTCCATATCTTCTACTTCTTCTTTGATATCTTCATTTTCAGCAGCAAGTTGTTTAAAAGCTTCACATAATATAAGAGCATCAGATGGTTTTCTTTCTCCTTCTCCAGCTCTCATAGCTGCTAATTTTTTTAATAAATCTTCACTTACCA
>JBHLRA010000082.1:7112-11974 GCA_048883045.1 Candidatus Thorarchaeota archaeon
AAGAGCATCAGATGGTTTTCTTTCTCCTTCTCCAGCTCTCATAGCTGCTAATTTTTTTAATAAATCTTCACTTACCATATTTAAACCACTTCTTTTTTGTTTTTAATTCCATCTTTTAATAAAAGATAATTTAATTTATATTGTATATTATAAAAGGTTTTATTTGATTATAGTTATTGTCTATGCCGAATTTAATGCTATAGATTAAACTCAATAAGAAATTTAAGATTTCTTAAAAAAAATTGAATATAAAACTAGAATTAATAAAAAAAAGAGAAATTTAAGATTAAATTTTTATAAGCTTTGGCCTAGTATTTCTATACTTCCCGTTGATGTAGAAACACTAAATGTGTACTTATTAGTTGCAGAATTATAGTCCGCTGTAGATACTACGCCACCAATTTTATTTAATCCCCCTAATCCTAGTGGATTATATGAGATAGAACCAGTACTTACAGAACAGGTAAATTCTGCTCCAATTGTACTTAATGAATCATCGTATAATATATCTATACTCCCCGTAGAAGACCCAATGGTTCCTGTAATGCTAGCATTCATTTCGATATATTGACGGATTTGAATATCGACTCTTCCTGTACTTGTATGGATATACCACACAGAATCTTTCATATAATTCATATTATAGCTTTTAAGAGATACTGAACCTGTCGATACTGTTCCGATTAAATTATCTCCAAGAATGCACTGAGAAAAATTTAATATTAAAGAACCAGTAGATGAACCCGTATTCAGTCCTTGAGAAAAATTTGTGTGCTTAGCATACACACTTACTTTTCCTGTACTAGTACTTACATCTAATGAACCCTGAAATGTAGTATTCTCTGCAGAATTTAACATTACAGAACCAGTAGATGTACTTAGAGAGGTATTATTAATTACAATATTTTCTGGAATATTCATGTTTATTCCCCCTGTCCCACAGTATGCATTTATATCATAAATTACATCTGTTCTAAGGGTTAAATCAATAGTTATTTGATGGGATAATCCCAATATAAATACAGGATTCGCCTTAGCATCAAGTTTGAATGATATAATAGCACTTGTATTAGTCCATTCAATAGGGTGAAAGAAGTCAGAAAAATTTTTTCCATTAACAAAACCTCCTACAATTTTAATATCTAAATCTAATTCTGCATAATAATTGGTTGGCGTCGTATTATATTTAATATTTACTTGTCCAATATCACTAATGACGTTTAATTTTTCTATTGATGAAGGAATACTTGGTCTATAATAATAAGAATCAGCATATTCATATTCTCCCCATGTAGTAGCTATAACGATTCCAAATGATGTCCCTCCAAGAACAATGCAGGATGCAACAATCATTAGAATTATAGTTGATTTTTTTTTCACTTAGATCACACTTTTAAAATACTTTTTACTTAAGAAAAAGCAATTGTCATAGGTATTTAAATAAATTTTAGACTAATTTTTGATTTTTAATTTAATTTTTGAAAAAAGATAAGTTAAGCCAAAATTCAATAAATTATAAAAAAAAAAAGTTTGGTTTAGAAGATTACATTAGTTAACTGCTTTGACCATTAATATTAATATTACCTGTGGTAGTATGGAGATCAAGATCGAATGTATAATTGGCAGTCAAATAATCGAGAGTTCTGAAGGTAGTAAATGTTGGTGTATCAAATCCACCTGAATCTATTGGATTAAAGTTACCTGTAGTAGTTGATCCTGAAAATGTAGCACCTATGGTAGGAAGTCCATCAATATAATCTAAATATATGTTTCCCGTAGTCGTAGTCCAAATTCCATCAATATTTGAGCCCATGTCCACATATTGAAAGATATCACTGTATAAATTCCCTGTAGTAGTTGTCAAATCCCAGCTTACAGCACTACTACATCTTGCATTATAGGAATTAAATGTTAGTCTTCCTGTTGTCGCTTCTCCGGTAATATCACCATTAAGAAAACAATTAGAAAAATTCAATCTAAGAAGTCCCGTAGTTGACTCCGCATTTATAGATGAAAAATTAGATTTCTTACCATATATAGACAATCCTCCAGTTGTTGCATCTGCTAAAATACTCCCTATTGATGCCTCTTCTAACGTAGTTACTGAATTTCCAGTAGTAGTTTCTAATGTTAAGTCGTAAATGTTTACGCCTGTTGGAATCTCATTGTTTATATTACCCGTAGTAGCATACTCTTCAATTTGATATATTATATCTGTCCTAAGAGTTACATCAATTGTGATTCTTTTTAGAGAAAACCAATTTGTTGGATCTAAAATAACTCCAGGTTTGATACTTAACACAAAACTCGTTTTCTCAGTTGGTTGTGAGGTTACATTATCCCATTCAAGGAGAAAAAAACTTGATATAGACTTTCCAATCATATAAATACCACTCATAGTAATATCATAGTCTACTTTCATAACCTGTTGCATAGCAGATGTATTATATTTAACATTAATATTACCAATATCGGTACGTATGAGAATAGGTTCTGGAGATCGAGCGATTAATGGTGCATAGTAACGAGATCCAGAAGATTGAATGGTTCCATAAGTTAAAAATCCCACTAAGAAAAAAACTCCTGTTCCAGCAGCGACAGCTATACCCAAAATAAGACCTATAAGTTTAGCTCTTCTCATTTTTGTAAATAAACTCATTTAATTAGATTTTATTAATTGAATTATTGTTTCTTTTCAAATAAAAACTCGTCTATTTAACAATAGAAATATAAAAAAATTAGAGAATTAAAAATTTCAATCTCTTATAGTTTTTGAATAATTGAGTGTGCAAATTTCTTCGCATTTTCTAAATCTTCTTCATTTGGGTGTCCTTTAACATATTTAAGAAAGATTTCTTCAGCTTCCTTTCTTTCTTCAGGTGAAAGTCTAGAATACATGGCATCTCTTTGCTCTTGTGCCTTAGGAACTAAATTTTCACCACAACAATCGAATTCACCCAATACCTGGCAATTTAGTTTTTCGATTATATTGTTAACTGAATTAAATGCTTTCGACCAGGGTTTTTGGCTTTCATGTGTATAAAAATAGGCAAATTTTGAAGGGAGTTCTGGGGCTTTTTTTATTAGACTATTAAGTTTTCTACTAACATTAAAGCCGTAGATACCTGATCCTAAAAAAACTAGATCATAAGAAGAAAGCTTATTTGGATCTACACTTTTTACCGGTAAAATGTCAACCTCATGTCCTGTTACTCCATCCTTTATCGCATTAGCAACTTTTTCAGTATTTCCAGTGCCAGTATAATATGTAACTAGAATTTTCAATTAATTCACCAACATAAATAAATGTATTAAAAGAAGTGAAATATTTTAAAAATAGTTTTTCATATATTCTTAGCTTGAAATCTTTAAATCAAAGAAATTTATTGCATTCTCTACAGTTTTTTCACTTACAAGCTTTTGAGAAATATTATGTGAATAAGCAATAGCGGCGATAGAATATCTTACATTTGATGGTACATTTATTGGCCCTCTTTTATAGGGATGTTGATAATAAGAATCAGTCTCAGTTAGTAATGATTCTAACGGCGAAAATTTGGTTACATTTCGCCATCTATTGAAACCATAAGCAGAACTCGGTACAGAAAGCTTAAATCCTTGATTCGGTAATATTCTTCCATATTCTTCTGGTCCTGAGAAGCAATGCCATAAAACGCGAAGAGGATCTATTTTAAATTCATTTAATAATTTGAGGATTTCTTTATTTACTCCATCACTTTTATTGAACCTATGCTTTGGATTTTGCCTATCTAATTCATGTTCTGCTGCATTACGAACATGTAAAACATATGGTTTATCTAGATCATTTGTCAATTCGAATATTTGCGTTAAAACCTCAATTTGTTTATTTCGTTTTTCTAAAGTTTTAGCATGATGGAAGTCTAATCCAATTTCTCCAATTCCTAGATATTTACCGGGGTTGTCTTGAATAAAATCAATCCATTTTTTCCACTCTAATTCATATTTCTGTTTTGGCGTGTAAGTTACAGTTTGTGGAGCCCAGCCGCATGTAAAACCAAAGTTTTTATCAAATTTTTTCATAAAATTTAAGGTTAGATTTAAAGTCTGCATGTCTATAGTACTGGTGATTAAATATAGACCACCCATTTTAAAATAATCTAAATATTGTTCTTTGTCCGTTGGTAATTGATCATTCTTAGGACGAAAAAAAGGTAAATGGCAATGAACATCAATGAAATTTAAGCCAGATTCTGGTTCTGGAATAATTATCTTTTTGGGCATTATATTTATGCTACTGAAAGATTTAGTTAACCAAAATTTTGATTAGTTAAATTTTTAAGTAAATTGTGGTATTAAGACTTTATTTTTTTTATATTCTAAAACTAATATGAAATATATTGAATTATAACTAACTCTTTAAATAATGTCCTTTATTACAGACTATTATGAGTGATCAATTAAAGACAAGACTAAAAGAGTTACAATTAAGAAAGAAGGAATTACAGCCCAAAATCGATGAAATAAACAGAAAAAGAGATGAAGAAATTCAAAATATTAATAAGAAATATGATCATTTGATATATGATATAAATTACACAGCTCAGCAATTAGAAGATGAGTTTTATAACGACCTAATTAACTCTTTTGCACAAATTGTTACAAGAGAATTCGATTTAAAACGAAGTTCAGATATCTATAAGGTTTCAGATGAATTCAAAGATTATAGACAAACCATCGCTCAATTTGATATGTTTCCAGAAGAATTAGTAAATAAATTACATAGAGTAATAAATGGAGAACCAATTGAAAGTATTATGTATGAACTTGATAATATACAAAAAAAATATAGAAGACCTTAGATTTTACTATTTTTAAAATAT
>JBHLRA010000083.1:0-6412 GCA_048883045.1 Candidatus Thorarchaeota archaeon
TTTTCCGCTATTGGAGGTAATATTAGTAAAATACACATAGATTTTATGATTGGTTCAGATAAAATGGATGTAGATGGTATCTTAAAGAATGGAAAAACTGAAGCTATAATGAGAAAAGGAGAATGGGCTTTTGAAGTTTAGAGCTCATTCGATTTTTTGACAGATATTATCAATTTTTTGGAGTGTTTCATCAATAATTTCATCGGTGTGAAGCATACAGGTGTAAAATCTACTACCTGCAACAGAAATAAGTTCTTGATCTACTAGTGCTGCTCCCATATGCTCCATGAATTCTTTACGCTCCTTAATTTGAGGGCCTTGTATTGGATCCTTAATATCTAATCCAAAGGGATAACTAGTTTGAAAGTGGACTGTTCCACCATAATTGTATGAGAACCAGGGTAGATCGTGTTTATTAAATAATTCATTTAGTCCATTTGACAACCGTGTACCTGCTTTAATAGTTTTTTCAGTCGCGTTTGTCTCTTCAACTAATTTTATGGCATAATATGCAGCAGCACATGTAAGAGGATTTGCTGCAATTGTACCCCCACAATATGCTCTTTTAGCACCTACTCCCCCCACACCAGCAGCACATAATCTCATTAATTCTTCTCTTCCTCCAAGAGCAGCTGCTGATGGGTATCCATGGCCAACAATCTTTCCAAAAACTGATAAATCTGGAGTATATCCAAAATAAGCTTGACCACCACCCATATTTAACCTAAAAGCTGAAACAACTTCATCAGAAATAAGGATAGTACCATTTTCCCTGCATAATTCTTCTACTTCTTTATTGAACCCAGGTCTTGTTGGAGTTGCTCCTGATTCACCTCCTTGAGGTTCTATTATCACCGCAGCAATTTTCTTCTTTTCTTTAAATAATTCTCTTAAAGCATCAATATCATTTGGTGGTGATGATAATGTGTATTCTAAAACTGGTTTTGGAATACCATGTGATTCCATTCTAAGAGTTCCTGGGATTTTCAAATCATACACAAGCTGGTCACTCCATCCATGATATGATCCTCCCATTTTAATAATCCATTTCCTTTTTGTAAAGACTCTTGCAACCCGTATTGCTAACATATCTGCTTCAGTTCCAGATTGTAACCAGCGTATTAATTCACATGAAGGGAAATGTTTTTTCAGTTGTTCTGCCGCAAGGTATTCATATTCATTCGTTATTCCATGACATGGACCTAATTCCCGTATCACTTCAATTACTTTTTCAGTCAATTGGGGATGATTATGTCCAAGAATTATTGGCCCGCCATCCATTAAATAATCGGTAAATATAATATCATCTACAGTTTCCATATAACAATCAAAAACACGTTTGCTAGCTAATGGAAAAGGATAATTAAAGCTTAAATTGTGTTCAACACCCCCTGGTATTACTTTTTTCATTCTTTCATAAATTTCCAGTGATTTAGGGTGGTTTTGATGATATCTCTCAATTATCCCTCTTAATTCGTCAGATTTGAAATGTCTTATAGGCGTTGTTACAACATTTTCAATCTTAGCTTTTAATTCTTCATAGTTCATACTACTCATAGTAAATCAAAATAAGTGTTAATTTGGTAACTAAATTAATTAGTAAATAATGACATTGAAAATTAATCTTATTATTTTTAACACAATTATAAATTAGGTATAATTACCTCGTGATTAATTAAAACTTGAACTGCATCTATGACTGCATCTTCACTCTTTTGGCTGAACTTCTCAAGTAAAGACATCAATTTAAAGATCCTTTTTTCAGTTGCTATAAGAAGAAGTTCATTTAAAACTTTCAATTGAAATTTAGTTATATTGAATTTTTTCTTAATTTCATCTATTTCTGGTTTAGGAATGGCTAATCTAAAGAATTCTTTATAATATAGAAAGAAATAATCATCTAATAAAGGGGGAATTATGTCTCGAAATTGTTCTAGACTATTATCCCATTCTTTTAATTGTTCCGTAATTTTAAAATATAGGTTTAAAGAAAAACTAAACAATTGCCTTTGTAATCTTTTTGATGATTTATTCTTTAGTATTAATACTGTACGCAATTCTTCAATGTCTAAAATAAGGCAAAAAAAGTGTTTAAAATCCAATTCAATGACTTTATATGGATTTATTTTATTGCCAGGTTCTTTTAAAGGGAATCTACTGCCTTTATTATTAGAAATTTCATCACTAACAAGAGAAACTGCTTGTAAAAACCCTGAGAAAATGGTCTTCTTTCCTTTCATAATAGCAGAATAATTTCTAGAGAAGATAGGTAATCCACTTTCAGTATGAACAAGTAGAATCCCTTGAATATTATCTGCATCTTTAAATATTTGAGTTCTTAATAATAATTCATTCCTTTTTCTGATCTTTTGAGGCGCGAAGACATAGGTTTTCAGACTTAAAGCAGTTAGAATTCCAATAATAATAAATGAAATAATCGAAATAATAATAATTAGATAAAATATTCCTTTATTGATTCCTGTTGGCTTATGGACTATTAAATTAAGTTTATATTGATTAAAACTGTAATTATCTCCCGCAAATGCGATAATGTTAATAGTATATGTTCCAAAAGGGCATTTTTGTAAAGTAGTTTCATATATTCCATCATTATTACTATCTTCTAATATCCCAGTACCAAATTCCCATGTATATTCAACAATTGCACCTTTAATAATCTCATTAGATTCCAAATTGATTAAATTAAGTTCTATTTCAGGTAGAGATCCAGCTTCTATCTCAATTCTGGGTTCACCTGATAAAGTCCTTATTTCACAATTTATTTTTTTTACATTGATATTTATCTGAATCTCTATTGATTCATAATATTTTTTACTCGCAGATAACGTAAGATAATTATTTCCAAACATTAAGTTTGTTGTTTGAATAGAAATATTATATTGCTCTAAAATACTATTTTCAGTTAGATTTTTAGGTGAACCAAGTCCTTCTAATTGTACTATAGCATTTTGTATAAATTGATTTAGATAATCTTTGTATTTAATTGTAATGTTCACAGAATTACCTATAGTAACATCAATTGATTTTTGTAGAGTTTTATTTATATTTTCAATAAAAAGATCGAATTTAGTATTAGTTTCTAAAACATTATCAATATAGGATATAAATAGGCTAGCATTATCTATTGATATGGTAATGGTTTGATTCAAAGTAAAAGAATCAGCTATATATACTTTTATAGAGACACTTATATTTTCTTCTGACATTATTAAATTTTTAACATTAAATCCTCCTATTTTTATTTCTTGAAATGTAGATTCTGCAACACTCAACTTAACAGTTTCTGGATGAATTCTATCATTTATATATACCCTAATTTCTGAGTTAGGAGATGAGATTGACCAATTTCTATTAATTTTATATTTAAAATTAAGGGTTGCGTTTGTAATATCAATATTACTTCCTTCAAGTTTATGTCCAATTTGGTTCCATGAAATAGAAGTATACTGATTCATTTTTTTTTCAAATTTAAAGGTTAAATTAACAAACTTTATGTAGATTTCATCAAAATAATCAAGATCCCAGTAACTAGCAAGATTATCTTCAATATGTAGTGTAATTCCAAGGGTAAGTGTAAAATTGAAATTGTCAACACTTAAGACAGATGTAAGCGCATAAATTAAATCTTCCTGTGGAACACTCAACATATAAGTGTCATATAAATAATCTTTACCAGGAGGGTCACCATTTCCAATTTGTTGTGTTTGAAAATGAGCTATCTCATAGACTCTATTTTTTTCCAAATCTGAAACCAATATATAATATTGAATAAAATCTCCAATGCTATATGTATCTACAACGTCATTAGGTGTCAACCTAGCAAAATCACCAGTTAAATAATCCTCTAGACGATCAAGATTTTCATCTACTGTCGCATTAACAATTGCTTGAACAGAAGCAGATTTAATTACATAGTCTGACATATCAATTGGCATTGAAATGTTATGATCCCAATGTACACTTGGTTGTTGAACTGCGGTTATATCATCAAATTGATGAGATACTCTACAGCCTCTAGAAGTAATTTCATCAATATCGGGACGATCAGGTAAAGAAGGATTATCCATCTCCGTCCAATTTACAGCAAGGGGAGGATCTGCTATTAAAGAAAAAGTATGTTCTTCGCCTAAAATTTCTAAGTTTGCTTGTCCTGAACTTATATTTCCACTTACATCTGAGACGTCACCTTCCTCAACGGAAAACCAAGAGCTTTGAGAATTGAAATTTGAATTATTAAGATACTCTATTGTATAATAATCTTTCACAATACCTTGGAGATTTAAATCTTCACCTTGAAATATATTTGAATTATCAGTGCATTCAAATTTATCATATGTGTTTTTATAATAATTTTCCAATATTCCTTTTGAATCTAAAAAGAGAAAAGTTAAGATTATTAAAACTATAAATACTTTTACGGTTACTCTTTTTTTAACCATTTTATGACTACTTCATAAATTCTATTAAAAATACAAATTTAAACAAAAATCCACTTAACCCTTAGAGACTTATTGCTTTACAAAAAAGACTAAATATTTATATTTAACTAATTTCACTTTTTGCCTTTGAAAAAATAAAAATCATGTAAATCCTTTTTTCTTATAGTTTCTAAGAATTGTCTTCTTAAATGTTTCAAAAAACCTTTATTTAGTTTAATATCATTTATATTAAATATGTCCAATTCACAAAGCAAATTTATACTAGCAATCGATCATGGAACAGGAGGTCCTAAATCTGCTATTGTCTCTACTCGAGGAGATGTTCTTGAATGGGCTTTTCAGGAAGTAACTTTACACGTAGATAAAGGAGGAGCTGTGGAACAGGATCCAGATGACTGGTGGAATGCTATCATTAAAACATGCAAAAAAGTTATCGATAGTGGACGGGTACCTGTAGAGGATATAGTAGGCGTTTGTAATACGAGTCAATGGAGCGGAACCGTTGCTGTTGATAAAGATGGAAATCATTTAATGAATTCAATAATTTGGATGGATACTCGAGGTTCTAAGTATATTGAGAAATTCTATAAGAGCCTAATTCAAGTATCTGGATATTCATTATCTAAAATATTGAAGTGGTTAAAGAGGACAGGTGGGGGTCCAAGTCAGACTGGGAAGGATCCTATCGCACATATATTATGGATTAAGAATGAACTTCCAGATATTTATAATAAAACTTTCAAATTCTTAGAACCACAAGATTTTATTAATTTAAAACTTACAGGAAAGTACGCCACTTCATCTGCTACAATTCATATTCATTGGGTAACAGATATCAGAGATATTAATAATGTGAAATATTCAAAAAAGCTTATAAAAGGCTTTAAAATAGATCCTGAGAAATTGCCCGAAATTAAATCTCCGATTGATATTCTTGGACCACTTAAAAGTAGCATAGCAGAGGAGTTAGGATTAAATAAAGATGTTAAGGTTATTATGGGGGCACCAGATCTTCATTCTGCTACAATAGGTTCTGGAGCTGTAAACAATTATGAGACACACATTTATATAGGAACAAGCGATTGGGTTAGTTGCCATGTTCCTTACAAAAAGACAGATATTAATCATAATATGGCTAGTGCTCCATCAGCAATTCCAGGAAGATATTTTATTATCAATGAACAAGAAATTGCTGGTGGTGCTTTATCATTTCTTAGAGATAAAATTTTATACCATAAAGATGAGTTGTTAAAAGAAGAAGCTTTACCTGATGTTTACAAAATTTTTGATCGAATTGTAGAGAAGGTCCCTGCTGGTTCAAATAATCTTATTTTTACTCCCTGGCTTATAGGAGAAAGAGCACCTGTTGATGATCATTTTATAAGAGGCGGCTTATACAATCTTTCTTTAGAGATGTCTCGCGAACATATAATTCGAGCAATTTTTGAAGGTGTAGCATACAATATCCGATGGTTATTTATGTATATAGAGAAGTTTGTTCAAAAATGGAAAATGAAAGAAATACGTGGTATGACTAAAAAAGATATTGTTATTCCAGATGTAAACATTATTGGAGGTGGAGCTCAGAGTAATGTCTGGTGTCAAATATTTGCTGATGTACTTAATAGAAATATTAAACAAGTACAAAATCCTATTCAAACAAATGCACGAGGTGCTGCATATATAGCTTCAGTAGCGTTGGGATACCTGAAATGGGAAGAAATTCAAAATTGTTGTGAGATATCAAATATATTTACCCCTAATCCAGAAAACAGAGATATATATGATAAACTGTTCAAAGAATATATAAATATCTATAAAATTATGAGAAAACCCTGTAGAAGGTTAAATGAATAATTAAATATAAATTTTTAAGAAAGTGAGTTAAAAGTTTCTCTCCTTTTCATTCTTTTTATTTTTTATTTTTCAAGGATTTTTAATGCCATTTCACG
>JBHLRA010000083.1:6512-11915 GCA_048883045.1 Candidatus Thorarchaeota archaeon
ATATCTGGCATAGCTTCCATAAGGATTTTATCTAAAATATCCATATTCATTGTATTTTCTTCTTCAGGCATAATGATAAAAAATGGATAATTAAACAATTTCGCATGGAGCAAACCAGAAAAGCAGCGAAATCCTAGTATTTCAATAATTTCTCTTATAGTAATTTGTTTCCCGCTTCTAGTCGTACCATCCTCTTGTGTTTCATAGTTTGCTAGAGATGATAAAGAAATATCAACTGATTCATATCCAATAATTCGCTCCTCGAGATCTAAAAATGCAATAAAATCATGATCTTGACATACAGCACCTTTAGGAACTTGTATTTTTACATTTCCAAACTGTTTTGAAGAGAACAAGCTAAGCGGAACTGGCACACCTTTTTCCATTCCACATTTTGGACAAGCAAATTTAATTAGAGTATATTGATCCTCAACCATTTAACACACAAAAAAAAGAATTATCACAAATGTGTATAAAACACATATCCATTTACAAATATAAATATATACTATATTTTTATTTGTGAATGACATCTTCACAATATAAGAAAGAACTCAAATTTTTCATTTAATAAAAATATAGCTTAATAGAAAAGAAAAAATTAAAAAAAAATTATCCCTTGATAGATTTTCCCTCGTCAAGCTTGGCCATATCTTTTTCCTGTAACTCACGTCTTTGAACTTTACCTGTTGCACTGACTGGCATCTTTCTAACGAATTCAATATAGCTTGGGCTTTTCCACTTTGCCATGTTTTCTCTTGCCCATTCTTTCAATTGCTCACTTGTTATATCACGATCAGCTTTATATCCTTTTTTAAGAGTTACCCATGCCTTAACAGCTTCCCCTGTCATTTCATCAGGTATACTTGCCACAGCAACCTCGTCAACCATTTCGTGATGACCTAAAAGTTCTTCGACTTCTTTTGGAAAAACTGAATGCCCTGAGACCTTAATAAGAGATTTTTTACGATCACGGATCTCTACCCATCCATGCTCATCCATAAAGCCAATATCACCAGTAAGTAACCAACGTTTTCCACCCCAGTATTTTAGGTTGTCTTCCTGTTCTTTCTGCTTACCTAAATAACCTAACATTATATGGGGTCCAGCAAGACATATCTCTCCAGTATTTTCAATTCCAAAGCCTCCTCTTTCTTTAGTTCCATCACAAATAGGTCCTGCCTCAAAATTATCAGAAGGAAAAATAGCCCAATCTGCACCCGGAATTGGCAATCCTAGTTTTCCATCCTTTGTTGGCCCCCAAAAAGGAGCAATACTATGAACGGGCGAACTTTCTGTTAAACCATAACCTGCGCGTATTGGGCAAAATATTGACTCAAAAGGCTTTTGTACATAAGAATGCAATGGGCCTGCTCCTTGTGTGGCATATTTCAGTTTCTTCCATAAATCATATTTATTTTTAAATTCATCAACACCCATTTCCTCTACAAAATCTGTAAACCTTTTAAACCACATTTCAACTCCTGTATAAATCATTCCTTCCGGAGCATCTATCTTATTAACTGCTTCGCATAAAACATCATCTGCAGGTGGTTTTGGGAAGAGTAACATAATCATTCCTATACCAAGGGCAGCATTCATAACACACGTCATACCAAAGCTATGAAAAAAGGGGATAGCACCGATAGTCACTACTCCTGGTCCAATTTCTGTCCAAGGTTTAATCATATTAAGGTTTGCACTTAGATTAGCATGTGAAAGCATTGCAACTTTAGGTAGTCCTGTAGTACCACCAGTCATGAGATATATTGCAGGATCGGTCCAGGGATCAATATCAATCTTAATTTCTTCTGGTAGTGTTTCTTTTATAATGTCATCCATCCAATATACCTTATAATCTTCAGTTTCATCAGGAATCTTGTCCCGAGCATTTGGTATACCTAACTTCTCGATTATAACCTCCTCAGCAGTCATAAAATCAACAAAATTTGATGGTATCACAAATTTTACATCAGTTTTTGGGAGAATATCTTTAGGTCCAGCTATATATAGCATATCCATCATGACAAACACTTTTGCTTTTGTCATGGTTAATGAATGCAAAAGCTCCATTGGTCTATAAGTAGGATTAATACCCTGAGCGATAGCCCCAATATATTGACAACCCAAATAAGCAACCACAAAATTGATAGAATTTGGCAGATCAATAGCAACAACATCACCTTTTCTAATCCCCAGCGTTTTATAAAGGAAGGTGCCAAACCGTTTTCCATAATCAAATATAGTTTTTAATTTAACACGTTCTATGTATGGTCCATACACGAAAATACAGATATCGTTGTCTCGTGTTTCATATAAATCAGCAACATGCTGAAAATAATCCCACATTGGCAAAATTTCTACATCTTCGACATCTTTTAACTGTTTTGGTACACGATCAGGCCAATATCCTCCTTCTTCTGGAGGAATAAACCAAACTTTATTTTCATCAACTAGAAATTCTGGATCGTTTAAACTCGGCATAATTAAATCAACTTATTATTTTTATTATGATATTTTTGTAAAAAATGAGTTATATTTTCATTTAATATACTTTGATTGATTTCTTATTACTTAATAATTTAACTTGATATTAATTTAGTACCTGTTAGTAATAAATTCAAAAAAAAGATTATAATTATAAAGTTTTGGTTCTACTCTTCAATTTCTTTCGTCTTTTATAGAAATAATAAACATTGATTACAATTAAGATTCCTACTACGTTAAGAGATTTGTAGGAGTTAGTTTAGAATCAACTTTTCCATTAGCTAGTATTTTCAAAATATTTTTCTCTAATAGATCTTCTTCTTTAATTTCTTCTACTTCTTCATCTTCTTCAAACTCTTCTTCTTCAAGATATTTATTTTTTGGGACTTTTTCACTCAATTTAGTCATCCTACGAATTTCTGAAATAACATAATTGAATAATTCAAATTTTAAATTATTATATACTTTTTTAGACATAATTATCATGAATTTTAAGAACAAACTTAAAGCTAAATTAAAAGATGTTCTGAATGAAGAAGAACTCAAACTCCTTCCGCGTGGTTTCCAGACTTTGGGGAATGTTATTATTTTAAAATTAAATCCTAAATTATATGATAAAAAGGAGATTATATCGAAATTTTATTTGGAATTGCTTCCAAGAATAAGGACAGTATACCTAAATAAAGGAAGAATTGTAGGAACATTTCGAAAGCCTGAAAATATTGAATATATTGCAGGAGAGGATAATCCTATTGTGGAGCATAGAGAACATGGTATAGTATATAAGTTTGATTTAACAAAAATTATGTTTAGTAAAGGAAACATCAATGAGAGGAAATACCTTGTAACACTAGTAAAAAGTGGAGAAATTATCGTAGATATGTTCGCAGGAATAGGATATTTTTCATTACCAATAGCAAAACACTCACCTGTAGGAAAAATTTATAGTATTGAGCTTAATCCTGAATCCTTTAATTATCTAGTTGATAATATTAAAATTAATCATTTAGAGGATAAAATTATACCAATAAATGGAGATTGCAAGGTGGAAGTTTTAAAACTTAGTGAATCTGGAATAAGAGCACATAGAGTTATCATGGGTGTATTTCCAGCACCAGAAAAATTTATTAAAGAAGCATTAAGCTTAGTTAATGATAAAGGAACGGTTTATCATTATGAAGGTGTGGTCGAAAAGGATAAATATATCAACCTATTTGAAGATTTCAATGAAATAACTCAAAAAGAAGGTTATAAATCTGAACTAAAGTCATATAGATATGTTAAAAGTTATGGTCCAAATTTATTTCATGTTGTTTTAGATATAGTCGTTTTTAAAATTTAGATAATTTTATTTATAGAATAGAAGAAATATTACTTATAAAGTAGTAAAAAGAGAGAACAATTTTTTTAAAATTCAAAATTAATGAGAAGGATACAAGTTGTCTAGTAATATAACGATTGGTTTAGATTATAGTCATAATAATATCTTAACTGTGGAGAGTTCTAGTTTTGGTGAATTTTTCCAGTTTTTATTCACCTCAAGTTATAAATTAGGAAAAATTGAAGCTGGATTTAACTCGTTGGCAAATTTAGAAAAATATAATGTTTTAATTTTATCGACACCAAGAAATATCAATTTGAACGAAGATGAAATTACTATTATAGAAGAATATGTAAAGAATGGAGGAAGTCTTCTGATCTGCAGTTCTAGTGGAGGCGATTATTCAAATAATACAAATCTAAATGATTTAACACGTAAATTCGGATTTGAATTTGCACCAGATGAGATATACGACTCAGTTAATTATGTTAATCTTCAAAAAAGACCTATGATAACTAGATTTAAACCTCATGTGACCACCAACCAAATTAAAAAAATTGTCTTATCAAGTTCTTGTTCAACTAAAATCTTAGATTTTATCGAAGATGAGGAAAATATTAAAATTGATTGGGTATTACAGTCTGGATTAAACAGTTGGCACAAGAGATATGATGGAGAGTATTGGATAGAAGAAGATAGTCCTAAGATTCCATTAATGGTCGTCATAGAATATTTTAAAGGTAAAGTTGTAGGTTTGGGTAATATTAGTATTTTTTCGTCTCTTGCTCACGAGTACGGTTTTTCTGCTCTAGACAATGATATCTTAATAGCCAATATTTTAAACTATTTAATTGGTAGTTTAGAATCAGAAGGTAAAGCTGTTACAATCGAACTAAATCTAGATTTATATTATTGGGTTGAAGAAATTATTAAAAAAGAGAAATGGGATAATATTTCAGATCTTATTAATGTAAGTTTAAAACATTTTAAAGATAATTATAGTCAAATCATTGAAGAAATTAAAAAACTTCGATTGGAGCGAAAAAAGAAAAAGGAAGCTTTTGAAAAAGCTTCAAAGAAAAAAGAAAAAAAAGAAATTACTGAAGAAGATGTCTTAGAAAAAATTCCAACTATCGAAAGAAAGAAGGAAGATCTTGAAGATATTATGAGTGCATTGGAAGATATTACAGGAGAAACATATGAAATTTCTATCGATTTAAATGAAGAATTTTTGGATGAGGAGCAAACCTCTACTTTAGAATATACAAACGAAGACATAATTGAGTTTGAAAAGGCTTTTCCAAAGAAAGCCATCTGGAAGGGAAAGGCTACTATCGCTTTTAAAGAATGGCTGGAAGAAAAATATAATAATTAATCCCAAAATAGAAATTAGATCTATTATTCTATTTCTCAGAAGAATTTTAATTCTTATTATGGATAGATTTATTTTTGTGTTAGGCTCTAACTGGCAATTATCCTTGGCAGAATTAGATAATTATTTAACTTTTTCTAAGTACCCTGGAAGAATTATTGATTATTCTGCAAATATAGCAGTAGTAGAATTCAAGGATCTACATCAAGATCCACATTATATT
>JBHLRA010000084.1:0-4910 GCA_048883045.1 Candidatus Thorarchaeota archaeon
GCACTGGCTCGATAAGCAGTGATAGTTGGATCATCTCCTACAAACATGTTCAGTCTCCCCAGATTTGATTCTATAAGATAAGCACCGCTCTCAATGGCAAAGCCTAATGAATAACTAGGATCAGGATATTCTGGATGCTGTACAGCATTCTCGTTACCTGATATCGCCATGAGATATTGGAAAAATCGACCGTCATATTGTTCCTTCGGGGGGAAATAGATTGAAAATCGGGTATCGGTACCCTTGAAACCACCATGTATATATCGATGACGCTCGGGCTCATCTCGCCATTCATCAATATCGATATATGGCTCCGTGAAGAGAGAATCGTTAGATTCATTATTATCGTTTCTTTCTATAATTCTACACCTTTTTCTATTTACTTAGTTATAATCCTTAATTTATTTTTGATTTTAATTCTAAAATCCTTTCTAATCGACCTTATGATATTATATCATAAAGCTAATAAAAAAAGAATTTTTATTTATATAATAATCTTAAGCTTGAAAATTCAAGTTATCTGAAATCTATTAATATTTATACCAACAAATGAAGCAATTAAAGAAGATTGTTCTGAAAGTACCTTTAGATTCAAGGTCCAGGAAATTCTTTGATCTATTGGAAAAATATGAATTAATCCAAATACACCGTCAAGATGATGATCAAATCTTTGCAACACAGAAAGTGAAATTTAAGGACTCTAAAATGCATCCGAAAATGTTGGAAGGTGATCATTATGGGATGTCATACATTGAAGTGATAAATGAGGATAGGGGGAATAACGAATTCATTTTCTTTTCCAAGCATAAATGGGTTAAGGAAACAAAAAAATTCCTCGATAGACTAGATTTAATTATCGATCCTCCAATTATTCTGGATAAAGATCGTCTTTTGGTAAGTATTATAGCGGATAGCAAAAATATAGACAAATTCGTTGAATCTTTAGATACTTTTTATAATACTAAATTGGAGATTTTAAGTATATCTGATATCCAACCTAACTATGAGAATCTTTTTTTAAAATTAACAGACCGTCAGAAAGAGATTGTCTATTATGCTATTCAGAATGGATATTTTGAAATACCTCGTAGAATCAATTCAAAAAAAATTGCTAATCATTTTAAAATTTCTCGGAGTGCATTATATGAACATTTGCGAAAAATAGAAAGAGTAATTTATCATACAATATTCAGTTAAAAATTTGCTACCTTTCTAATATTTTATTTAAATTGAATAAATTAATTTTATATCATAAGATTTATTTGAGAGTGTTAAGATACAATATACATCTAATCTCTGTAATTAAATAATAACATGTTACGTAAAGGGTCTGAATTTCTCTTAGGGTTATTTTTTTCTGATGATCAAACAATAGTGTATGATAATATCAAATTATCTTATGAGTTACAAAAAGAAACAATTCATAAATTAAGAGCTATGTCACTTAATTTTCTCGGACCCTTAATCATGGCGAGAAATTTGTATAATCAAAAGGGGTGGAAAATTGATTATATTGAGACATCATTAACTCCCCAAATAAGAATGACAGTTGATGATACTCTAATGCAGTCTTTTACATGTTTAAACTCAACAAAAAAAATAGCCGAATCTATAACAAATCTCTTTGGATTTATAGGTTCTCCATATACAGAAGATTTAACAATGATATATGAGAAAATAGATAAATATATTCATCCAAGTATTATTCAAGAAAAATTAATAGCTCAAACTATTTATGGTACAAATTTTGACTTTAATTTGTTAATAGAGGATGAATTAAAAAGAGGTGTTGATTTAATTGAACACACGCTAGGCTCTCCCCGAAAAATGTATTGGGAAGAAAAGATCTCATATTCAACTGTAGGTGTAATAAAACGAACAAAAAATAACGAAATATTTAAAACCAACCTCTATACATTTGATTTGGATGATATTTTGAGACAAGAAGCATTAGAACATATCCCTTCATATTATTATATGGGTATTTTACCTGATTATTATGAACAACAGATGAATGAGACATTAAGATTATTTGGGAAAAATGGACTAAATACCAATATTATTAAAATAAAAATTAGCAATCCAGAAAAGGTTGTGTTATATATCGAAGAATTCGCCACTAATACTGATGGTAAAACGAGTTATGGTTTAATTTTAATACCGAGTAATGAAAAAATAAAAGAAGCACAAGATTTATCTTTCTATAAAAAAAAATTAAGGCATATGTTAAATAAAAATAAAGATTTTGAAAGAACTGTTATTGAACTGCATTCTAGGATAAATCCATTTGAAACTTGGAATTTAAATTCTGATGCATCTTTAAAAAATATCGAAAAACAACTTGATAGTAAATTATAATAAAAATTTTTAGAAGGTCATAAATCAAAATGGAGGAAATACAGTTTAATAAACTATATAAAATTGATAAAGAGCGATTAAGGACCAATTTTCAACGGATTCAAAATCTAAATAAAGACTTGAATTTAGAGGAAATTATTGCTAAATTTCTAGATAATCAATCAATTGGAATCCAAAAAGATCAAATTTTAGAGATAATAAAATATTTTCAGAATAGACTCTCAAATGATAAAGAATTATTAGATTTTGCATTTGAATGGATAAGAGCTAATAAAATCAGGCTTGAATATAAGAAATATATTACTTTGAATGATTATAAATCATATACTACTGCATTAGACGATGCTATTTTCCTCTTCTTTTTGAAATACGACAAATTTTTAAGAGCATTTTTTCAGTCAGACATGGAGGAATATGAATTTTGTACTTTGTATCAAATCATTTTCAATTTAAAACAATCAGAATCCTTTAGCTTTTCAGCACTTCTGGAAGAAAATAAAAATAAAGGCCTTTCTATTATAATACTTGGTGAGAAATTTGATATGACTATTCATACTCTTCGAGAAGGATTATCAGATATGATTAAAAATGATTATAATGAAGGGCGACCGTCAGAGGTAAAAATTATTAATTACGGGAAAAAAGTGACGACTGAAAATGCTATTGATCGAGATTTTGATGGAACTATGGTTGAAAGATTAATAAAGTTTTATTGTTTCCAAAGAAGGAATATTGATAAGAAAGAATTAACCATAGCTATTAATCAATTTTTATCCTCTTACTTTCAATTTAGTCTATTTTATGATTTTAGCAAATTTAGGGAAAAATTAGTTTCCAGCTTTATAGATTATATTTATTCAGGTTTAACTGAAAATTATAAAAATCAATCGATTGAAAGCTTAAATGATGAATTTTCTTTGACACTAGATGAATTTGAAAAAAATCTACAACAGTCTACATTAAATGGTAAAGCTTGGATTGAAGATTTAAGACCAATCTTACAAAAATTTATTGAAAAATTTGTAAGCGGTTTGTAGGATATGGACTAACGTTATACTCATTGTAAAACGTTGGTATATAATAAAAGGTAAAGATAGCAAAAAAAATATTTTAAATTAAATATAAAACAGTTTACTAGTTATTATTTCTGATAGCTATTCCACTTTTCTTCCAGATTAGGATCTTGAATAGTATCCATGATATATTTCGCATATTCTTCTCCAGTCGCTCCAGTATCTCTCCCTGTCATTTTTAGCTTTCTTTCATATGTCGCACAGATATCGAGAGCCATTTCTAGTTTCTTAGCTTTCTCGACAAAACCAATATGATTAATTAGCAATGCAGCAGCTTTTATAATACTTGAGGGATCAGCATATTTAGTACGTCCTGTTTCAACCATTCTAGGAGCAGTACCATGAATAGCTTCAAACATCGAATAACGTTTACCAATATTTGCACTCCCAGCAGTCCCAACACCTCCTTGAATTTGAGCAGCTTCATCTGTTATTATATCACCATATAGATTTGGAGCAACAAAAACTTTAAAATCACTCTGACGAGCGGGATCTACTAACTTTGCAGTTGCAATGTCAATGTACCAATCATCCCATTTTACTTGTGGATATTCTTTAGCGATTTCTTCAGCCATGGCAAGAAATCTACCATCAGTGGCTTTTACAACATTAGCTTTAGTTACAACCGATACACGATTAATATTATTTTTTGCTGCATAATCAAACGCCAAACGTATGATTCTATCTGAACCCTGTTTAGTTATTACCTTAAAATCTATTGATAAATCCTCAGAAATATTTATTCCTTTAGAACCTAATACATATGCCCCTTCTGTATTTTCTCTAAAAAACATCCAATCAATTCCCAATTCAGGAACTTTTACTGGTCGAACATTTGCAAATAGATCTAACTCACGCCTCATGGTAACGTTTGCACTTTCAATATTCGGCCATCCATCTCCTTTTCTGGGTGTATGTGTTGGACCTTTTAAAATTACATGACACTTCTTTAATTGTTCGAGAACATCATCAGGTATTGCTTTCATATGTTTTGCTCTATTTTCAATTGTCAATCCCTCAATATCCTTAATTTCAACTTTCCCGCTTTCAATCTCTTCTTTTAAAAGAAATTCCATAATGTTTCGGGCATGTTTTGTTATTTCTGGGCCAATACCATCGCCTCCAGCCGCACCGATTATAATTGGTTTAATTACAGAATAATCTGTCCAATCTTCTGCCTGTTTCATTCTTTCTATACGTTCAAGTTGTTCTTTTACTAGTTTTCCAAAGTGTTCTTTTGCATTCTCTATAATATCTCCCATATATAAAACCTCAATTTCAAATTTTTTCTGTTAAGTTTTTTCTTATTCTTATTTTTTCTTAAAATTTATTATTTTTTAATTTGAAAAGAAAAATATTAATTTATTCACTAAATAAAATTTCATCCCAGGGTTGTCTATATAAACCAGCGCGTTGTCGTTTTTGATCAAAAATATGCCCCATCATTCCTATCGAACGTCCAAGTACAAATAATCCATT
>JBHLRA010000084.1:5010-8336 GCA_048883045.1 Candidatus Thorarchaeota archaeon
TAGAGCTTCTCTTATATATTTAGCAGCATCGGATATTGCTCCTCCAAATCGTGGCCCAATAGTTAGTATTCCGCTGGCTAAAGCTGACATTAGATCCTTTCCTGCTCGAGCGGTTATTATAGCATTATGAGCCCCACTTACCGCAGGACCATGATCAGCAGTTAGTTTCACTACAATTTCGATAAATTGTTGAGCAAATTCGGGCAATTCACGTTTAAACCAAAGTAAACCAATTACATATCCTAAAGATTTATTCTCTCGTATTATTGTATCTAATCCCACACCTGCGAACGTAGGCACATCTCCACGGTCATCAGAGATTGTAACAATAACATCACTTTGTCTTCTTACTAAACCCATTCTAGTTGCATCATTAAAGTCAATTGGAATTTTGGGTGGTTCAAATTCTTCAATAAGTTCTATTTTACCTTCTGATTTAAGCTTTTCAAAAGTTTCTTTGATTTTTTTATCGAGATCTTCATATGAATCAGGAATAATTGCTCCAGCTTTCCTTAAAGCCTTATTTTTTGCTTCTGCAGTTTCCATATCACTTCCTGCCATTGCACCAGCATGCCCAAACTGCAAACCACTGGGTAAGATTTTAGCAGCAGTTCCAGCAACCCACATTACTAATGGTTTCGTAATTTTACCAGACTTAAGTGCATCAACAATAGCATATTCATCTTTACCACCAATTTCACCTAATGAAACGAGCATTTTGATATTCGGATTTGCTTCATATCGCATTATATGATCTATCAAGCGTGATCCTGGATATCGATCTCCACCTATAGCAATCCCCTCATAAATTCCATCAGTATTTTGAGCAATCATGAAATTCATTTCATTAGAAAGTCCTCCTGATTTACTAACAAATCCTACTGAGCCTGGTCTATATAGTTTTGAAAGAATGATATTCTCTGTTGTACCTGCTGTATTTCCTATTTTAAAAGCTCCGGCTTTTATACCTCCAACAGTTGCAGGACCTATAATTATTTTGTTCTTTTCTTCAGCAATCTGGATTAAATGCCGACTCTGTCTTTCAGGCATACCTTCCGCAATTATTACTACTGTACGGATATTTTCTGACTCAATTGCTTCTTTACTTGTTGGATAAGCACTTCTAAATGAAGAAAAGTTGATCATTACATCTGCATTTGGATGATTTTTCATTGCCATTTGAAGTGTTTTATAGACAGGAACCACAATTTCTTTACTTCCCCAAAAAGCTTTATGATATGAGATAGCAGCTCCTTGAGTAGGTCTAATTACTGCTGCTACTGATGGTGTTTCTCGTTTGCATAAGTAATCAAAATCAATCATTCTTTGAATTGCTCTTTGTTGAAATCCGTAAATTATAGCTTGAGTATTTCTATCAAATAAATCATAATCTTCCATTTTATCATCTAACCCCCTTACACTTTTCCCTCTTCATTTTTTTTTATTAATTCGACTACTCGTGTCATATGAGTATATCTATCATAGACTTCAATTGGAACGCCTGTTTCTTTACCAACTTGTTCCATTAATTCTAATCCTTGTTTCTCATTTGGTCCGCCTCTTCGTACATATATCTTGACGTTCGCCTTCTTTAATTTCTCAACTGAATTTTTAATGGCACTAACTATTCCAGTAAAAGTAGCTTTTACATCTGTAAAATTTGCAATTCCTCCCCCAATTATGAGATATTTCGGTTTTCCATGAGGATCTGGATTTTCAGTTATTAGGTCAATAATTGTTTGGGCATATATTTCAGTATGTTCTCGACTAGGATTACCACTATATTCTCCGTAATTACCTAATTCTCCACCTAAACCAAGATCTACTACAGTATCAGTATAAATTACCGAAGCACCTCCTCCTGCAACCATCGTCCAAACTCGACCATCTCTATTCAAAATTTTCAATTTTAGGGAAGCACCTGTTTTTTCATCAAGGTCTCTTATTTTTACTTCTTCATCTGAAAGTTTTTGGCCAAATCCCGCCGGAAATTCTATTGGATTATTAGGATTTCCCCATGTATCAGGGTGAAGGAACATTGCGGTATCATCTAATCGAGCTTTAACATCTAATGGGACTATCTTTTTATCTTCTGTAATTGCAAAAGGATTTATTTCTAGAAATGCAAAATCTTGATCTACATAAACTTGAAATAATCCTTTAATGAAGGGTATTAATACGTCTTTGAGATCGCCTAAATCTGGCAACTTGCTTGCTAAATCAAATTTATTTATATCAGTACCAAGAGGAACTGGAATATGAGTAACTTTGTCCCAATTCTCTTCGATAAATATACCCCCTTCAAAACTAAAATGAATGATATCATTTTCTCTTTCAGAAGTAATTGATACATAATATTCTTTTTCATGAGGGATAAAGGGTTCTATAAGCAGACGTTTAAGCTCGCCCCTAACATTACCAATTTCACATACTCTGCCCAAATTCTCAAGACAAAATTGTTTCATATCATCACATGTAGCATCAAGTAAAAGTAAATTAGCTTTTCCTCTTTTCCCAAATAGTTGATCAGGCTTAACAACTACTTTTTCTGATTCAATCCATGGTTCTTCTAAAATTAATTGATTCAAATCAGTTTCACATAGTGCAATAGCTAATTTATTATGATATTCAAACTCAGGATAATATTTTGGCAATTGACTTGCTAACAGTTTTTTTGCATCATATTCATAGATATTTTTCTGAGCCAATCTTCTCAAACTCTTGTAAGTTTTTACAAAAATTTCATTAATTTTTATAATTTAGGAAGAATTGGATTTCTAATAAATTTTTCTTACATAAGTAATATGCGAAGATAATCCCTTATTTTAACAGTTATATTATTGAATTTAAATATAAAGGGGATTAACAATAAGAATTTTTTTGTTTAGATAATATAATTAAAAATTTGGGAAAATCTGATTAAAAATTTATTCTTGCTGGACATTAAACACATTTTTTTGAATTCATTCTTCTTTTTCGATTGAATTGATAAGAAATGAAACATCTTTCCTAATTAGATAATCTTTTACCTTTTTTTTATATAAATCTCTAGATAGATCAATTATTCAATTATAATGATTCATTTGATATATGTACATATCTATCTCAAGATTAAAGATTCAATTCAATAAGTCTTTGTTTATTTACTAAGACTTTATTAGGTTTCAAATCATAAATTCTCCACATAAACAGAAATCCAATAAGATAAAAAAGTGCAGGTACAGCAAACATTCCAATATTAATCCCCCATTGTGCTTGAAGAGATTGAGTTGAAGCTGTTGGATCGAAAGATGTAAGAGGATGAATTATTCCAAATGTTAACGCTT
>JBHLRA010000084.1:8436-11905 GCA_048883045.1 Candidatus Thorarchaeota archaeon
CGATCCTCCCTCATACCATATATCATTAAAAGACAAATAATAATACAAGTAATAGTTACAATCGCCCCTACAATTACATAGGATTCAATATTTGTCCCAGGTGAACCAGTTGTTATTATCAAAGTTGGCAATAGAGTACCAAGAGTTAAGCCGAAAAGGGAAAGTAAAATCTGAACACCACCTACTTTAGTCCTCTCCTTTTGAGTACGGAATTTATCAGGGTAAATACTTTGATATGAAATGATCATGAAAGAAAATAGGGCATCTAAAATGCATAAGATAATTATTAACCAGAAAAAAGTAGAAAGATCATTACTCATTGGAGGAAGGAAAATTAAAGTAAACATTATTGAGCAAGGAATTCCTGTAATTAAAAACCATGTAAATCTCTTACCAAATTTTCTCATATATTTGATATTGCGATTGGATAAATATCCCGCTAAAGGATCATTAAACATATTCCATATTCCATATATAATAATAGCAGCTGTTATAAAAGACACTTGTAAAAAGACTTCAGTCTCATAAAATTTAAAGACCATAAAACTTAATGCTGTCGCAAGAAAATCATCAAAAAAGCTCCCCAGAGAATATGATATATGGATTTTAAGGGGATATTGAACGGTGTTACTATCATTTAATTTTGTCATCTTTCTAAAAATCACCAATAAAAATATAATAAGTTAATTTAATTTTGAGCTTTTGTTATTTAATCTTTAAAGGGTTGGTTAATTTTTCTCAAGAATTATTGTTTCTCCTGTAGCATATCTTTCTAAAGCTTTTTCATCTAACTTTACGCCCCATCCAGGACCTTCTGGTAATTTTGCTATACCGTTGCTATAATCAATCGAATTTTGAATAAGGTCATCTTCTAACATTTCTTGACCAAACAGTTCTGTTGCGTGATCAATGTAATGAAATTTTGCTACGTGAAAATGAATATGCATAGCTGAAGCAATTCCTAAAGGTTGATTATGTAAAACAACTCCAAGACCTCTTAATTTAGCGTATTCAAATGCTTTTAGCGCTCTTGTTACTCCACCAGGTCGTTCTGAATTAATCCCTAATACTCTAACTGCCCCTAGCTCAACTAATGTTATAAAATCTTTAATTGAGAAAAATCCTTCATGTGCCATTAATGGTGTATCTACTTTCTTTTGAACATAAGCCATTCCTAAGTAATCATCTGCTCTTACTGGTTGTTCTGCATAATCAATACCAAGGGGTTCAATTTCTTTAATTGCTCTAACTGCTATAGAAGGAGAATATGCCTGATTGTAATCCACTCGTAATCTAATTTTATTACCAAATGTGTTTCTAATTGTTTCAACAATTTCTTTATCTTCCTTTGGCCCTTTTCCCAATTTTAACCTAAATGTTCTATAACCTTTCTTATAATAAGATCGCGTTATTCCCTTCATCAGTATAGGTTCTCCTAGAGGAATTAATGCAGCGAGAGGGATTTCTTCTACATTTTTACCACCTATTAACGCACAAACTGGTTTATCTGTAATTTGTCCTATAAGATCATATAATGCCATATCTAAAAGTCCCTTTGACATTTCATTATTAGCGAGATTTATATCCATCCTATAGTTAATCTTTTCAATATTAAAAGGACTTTCATCTAATAAGTACTTCCCAAGACAATTTCTAATAGAATCAATAACTTGAAAAGGAGATATACCAGATTCTGGAAGCCAAAGAAAGGATTCACCGATACCAATGTTTCCTTCCTTCGTAATAAGCTTGCAAATTACAAAATCTCCCCCTAACCATGCTTCTTCTGCTGCAATAGCCATCCCTAAACCCCCCTCAGACTGTTTCATTGCCTCTCTGACAGCCTCTTTGAAAGGCACATGAATTGGAGTTAATTCTATGGTTTTTATTTCATTTGCCATAATAATATGTAATTTTCTACATTAAAATATCTTTATACAGAAACATAAAAAAAATAGAAACTTCTCATCTTAAAGAATATTAGCTTAATAAAGACTTAAACGATATAATTATTATCAAATCAAATTTAAATGTGGGATATTTTGAATAAATCTGAAAATTCATCAAATCAACACTTCAATGGAGATCCAAGTACAATAAAGATGATAATGTTTTCAATGGGTTATTTCTTTAATGGATTTTTGATTGTTGCTTTTAATAACTTTGTTTGGCATTATTATGAAAGTGAACTTGGCTTAATAGACATTATAAGTTTATGGCCGATATATATGGCAGTAGTGAATGTTATTTTTACTATATTTAGCATGATAAGCAGTCCTATTGTAGGATACCTTACCGATAAGCCGAACAAATATACAAAAAAACTAGGATTTCACACCCCTTGGATACTTATTGGGGGTATTCCAACAATTATCTTTTTCTTCTTACTCTTTACTCCTCCTACCGTAACTGGAATAGAAAGTGTATTTCCTATTCTATTGTATTATCTTATCATCGTGTTTATATATGATATTTCTAATTCACTTTTTCAAACTCATACATTTGGAGCTTTTGCGGCTCATTTTCGAAGTGACAAAACGCGAAGAAAGGCAGGTATGATAACTCAAATATTTATTTTCATAGCTAATTTCATAACGATAACTTTGTGGTCACAAATTATCGTTCCAGGGAACCGATATTCTTTCACTATAGCAGCCTTTTTAAGTATTTTAATATTAAGCATTTCTTTAGCACTTTTAATACCAGGTTCTAGAGAAACAATTGAAATAAAAGAACGTTTTATTCTGGGCCATGAAACAACAGAAAAAAAATCATTTATTTGGACTATGAAAATGGCAATTAAACAAAAAAACTTTATGTTAGCCGTTATTACTTATGTAATTTTCATGATAGCTTTAGGATTAATGAGTATGAATACTATTAACTTTGTAGATGATGTCTTACAGCAGGAACAAGTTATCAGAACAATTGGATCAATCTATATGTTAATCTCCTCTATTGGAACGATGCCTATCTGGATTTATGTTGCAAGGAAAATTGGACACTCTCGTTTATATACGATAGGATTACTTGCTTTTGGTTCTAGTTTATTCATATCTACATTTATTATAAATGTATTTGGATTTTATCTGGTTAATCTATTAAGTGGAATTTCTTCCGCTATGTTTACAATCATGTTATCACCTGTGCTAGCTGATTGTTATGATGAGATTACTGTAAAAACTAAGAAACACCACGAGGCTACATTAGTAGGTTTTAGAAATGTCTTCATTCGAATTTCATTATTAATTCAAAGTTTTATTGTGGCAATAATCCATGAAATTACATTCTATAACCCAAATAGCCCTACTCATGGCCAAAATGCTTTATTAGGATTAAGATTGATTCAAGGAGTAATTCCATTTGTATTTTGCGTTATAGGTGCTATAGTTTTTTATAAGTGGTATGATTTAAAAGGTCAAAAGAAAGAAGATATAAAGAAAAAATTAAAAGAACTAGGTTTATAACC